>JBAXDW010000241.1:0-2613 GCA_037140755.1 Methanobacteriota archaeon | reverse complement strand
TGTTCTTCACGCCATCCTCGCACTTGCGAAATCTCATATACGAAAGAAAAGTAGCTGTTGTGAACGCCTTTTATCCGTTTACCGGATGTGAGAAATAGTGCAGGATGTGGCCTGAAAAATTGGCCTTATCAGGTTAACGATTGCCCTTTTTCGACAGGATCCTGCACGTTAGAATCTCACGTGAACGATATTCATCGTTTTTTGCTCATCGATAGCGTTTATTTTCTTTATGATGTCTTCGCCCCATGCAGGGTCTCTTCGAATGTTTTTGAAATAGGGAAAGGTGTCCATAATGGTAATTCGGGCGCCCCATGCTTTTATTTTATTCACATCGTTTGGCGCCCACGTAATTGTTGCCCCCTTGGCTCCAATGCGGCGTAACGCTTCATTAATACGGGAGGCTTCTCGTGTTGTATAGGTATTGAATACCATTTCCGCCCCGGGAAGCTCATCTGCCAGCGACGAAAAGAACTGTCTTACTTGGGTCTCCTTGAAATATATCAATGTGGCACCAGATACGATGAACACGCCGTCACTCGTATGTTTGATGTCGTTGCACCAGCTCATATCGAATAGAGACTTAGCAATACAGTGTGTCCGGCCAGTTTCAGGAATCTGCTGTTGACGGAGTGCGATAACGCTTGGAAGGTCGAGGTCGAACCATTGGATCCGCCCGTTGTCGACGCGGCAAAAACCCGTGTCGAATCCCGCACCTAGATTGATTACGGAGGCCCCGGGATGTTCCGCGATATACGCTCGTGTCTCGTCATCAAAGTGCTTAGCGCGTACAGCACTCGTCAGCTTATAGAGGAAATCAAACTTTTCATCTATTGACGAGAAATCATAATCAACGGTTTCGACGAGTTCAACTGCTTTCGGATCGTAGAGGAGCGACGGGTATTTTTTGCTCACATACGCCCGACACCATAACGGAATGAACAGGGTCTCTTCTATGGTGTTGAGTTCGATCGCCATTGTGTACGAAAGACAGATCCACCGTGGTAAGAAACTGTCGGCGAAAAGACCACTAGGACATAGTAGACGATAGGCTGCTTTTCGACGCCTTGTGCGACGTGTCACTCGCGAAGGCGGTGTGGTTGTAGCGCGCCGGTCGTAACAGCCTTCTGCGTGGGGATGTTCTCGCTGTAGGTGTCCGTCGTCTGTTTGACGTCTTTGTAGCGCACGTCTTTGAAGGCGCTAGATCTGTTTAGGTTTACCCGCCTTCGCTGCATCCTCTTAGCGGGCTCTTGTACTTTTGAGGGTTTGCGCAACCAGTCTTTGAAATGCTGCGAGCTGTTCGAATTCATCGTAGTAAAATCTCGTTCCACGGCGCTAAAAAACCCACTAAAGCCCCCAACGACACAGCTGTCCCCTGCACGTTCTCAAAGTTTGTAGGATTGTCAACGCGAAGCTACCAAACCATACACGAGGGAGCTCGCGTATGATCAAGTGGCCGACAAATTGATCTTGCAGAAGCGATCCGAGAGTAACCTTGCGGCCGCGGTCTCTTATCAAAATTAGGGCGTTTGCCTTGCTTCGTATCGCAACAAGTGGCGAGCAGCCAAAAAAAGCTCTTACCCCTTCAAGAAGCGCGATCAAATCGCAATGCTTAAGCCGCTGGACGAACCCACGCTTTTGTGGTGCGGATAATGCAAGAAATTATACCCAATCAAGCGTACGGCGAAAAGCTCGAATTTTCCGAGGCTGCTGAACAGGAGCGGCTCCACGAGCTGTTGCAATGGGCTGTCGACGAAGCCGCCAGACGCTACGAACACAAGTATCTCGCGCCGAGCCTTCTTCCGTTTGTTATCGCGCGTTTGGTGCACTAGGCCGATCCCTCGTTTTCTGAAGCACAGGTGCGCACTGAGTTCAGCAAGTCAGCCCTTGAATTCACTGAACAACTCGATCGGGCGACACGTGGCAGGTTTTCACTGAGCCACGTTTGGAAGACGTAGCTGGTGGCATCACAATTTGCCAGCACCATCCGTAGCGCTTCTGTAAGCGTTTGTGTAAATGAGATCACCAGTAGCTATCGTAATATCGTCAATATCGTCAATATCGTCAACATCCTCAATACCGTTAACATCGCCAGATAAAACGCTCAACCGCTGCGGGTCCACGTGGTAGGTTACCAGGCACAGCGCATGTGTCCCCGACTGCCGTTTTGAGGCTCCGACTTGACCGCAATTGCTTGGTAACGCCTTTCTGTTTCTATCGCTATACTAACCCCTATCAACGAAAAGAAGACCCCAACAACCAAGGCGTCCAGCGAGCCGTTGAAGGGGTGGTGCATACCTTCTGTACAGTTGCAGCCCCTGAAGTTGAGTTAGTTCGGTAATGCGCCGTAAGCACCCACTTATTGGTTCCATTTTGATTCTCTGCCGTCCAAAAGTCATAGTTCGCGTACTTACGGTCGCCGGCTGTATTGAAAGTGGCATTACCAGTGAGACCATCATAGGAACTGGCGATACGAGGGATAGCCTCCTGCAGTATAGTGCTGTTTTGTGCGCTGTTCTCAGCGTATGCCTTTGCGGTGATCCACAGCGCGTCGGATGCGACGTACCCGTAGGGTTGTGGCATAGCGGTAGTATTTACAATTAGTTTCTGTTTGAA
>JBAXDW010000240.1:0-2625 GCA_037140755.1 Methanobacteriota archaeon | reverse complement strand
AAATTCCTCGATGAAAAAAAGGGCTAACCCGGATCACGCTATAAGTGTCACTCTCTAAGCTCTGTTATGTCTTCCGATTGACATGACGGACACATCGGGTTCTTGCCGATGCCCTTGAACTTTGACCCGCATTCGTTACAAGCATAGTGCTGCGGTTCTAGTCGTTTAATGTCCTCATTTCCAAACGGACCGCCGACGGTACACATTGTGAGTTCCCCTCAATAAATGCATGGTAGTGACTGTGTATAAGGGTTTCCTCAGCTGCCTAAGTTGTTTCATTGTGTTTAAGATAAGGTTATATGCAGTTCCGGGCCAAACATATTAGCACGAAGGGTGGGTGTTATTATCCCATCGTCTAATATTGCTGCTAAATAATAATTTAATTTATATTAAATTAAGTCCACACTCTGTACGACAATGTCTCAATCAAAATTCACCCTAAGTTCAACGTTTAAGCCGACCGGTGATCAGCCTAAGGCGATCGCGGAGCTCGTCAATGGCATCAACGGAGGGGGGAAGCATCAGACGCTCCTCGGGGTCACAGGCTCTGGAAAGACGTTCACAGTCGCGAATGTGATCGCGCACGTACAGAGGCCCACACTCGTTATCGCGCACAACAAGACGTTGGCCGCGCAACTCTACAAGGAGTTTAGGGAATTTTTCCCGCAGAACGCGGTTGAGTACTTCGTGAGTTATTATGATTACTATCGCCCGGAGGCCTACATACCGCACACTGACGTCTATGTGGCAAAGGAATCGCAGATCAACGATGAAATTGATCGGTTGCGACATTCGGCTACCAAGTCGCTGCTAACGCGACGTGATACCATAGTCGTGGCAAGCGTTTCGTGCATATTCGGCATCGGCTCTCCTGACGACTACCAGGAGTCCGTGCTCTCCTTGCAGGTGAGCGAGACCGTCAAACGGAGCGAGATCTTGCGCAAGCTCACGTCCATGCAGTACGAGCGTAATGACGTTGACTTCTTCCGCGGAAAGTTTCGCGTGCGAGGCGACACCGTTGAGGTGTTTCCCGCGTATGGAAACACCGCGTATCGCATCGCGCTCTGGGGCGACAAGATCGAGGGACTGTACGAGTTTAATCCGGTCAACGGAAGAAAGACTGCAGCGCTTGATTTTCTCCCGATTTACCCGGCGACACACTTCATCACCAACCGTGCTAGGCGCGACGAGGCACTGCACTCGATCAAGCATGAGCTCACTGAGCGTTTGGAGTACTTGCGCGGCCAGGACAAGTTGCTCGAGGCCCAACGACTCGAGCAGCGCACAAAATACGACCTTGAGATGTTGCGCGAGGTCGGCTATTGCAGCGGCATAGAGAACTATAGTCGCCACCTCAGCGGTCGCTCTGCAGGGGAGGCGCCCACGACCCTCATCGACTATTTCCCAGACGACTACCTCCTCATCATCGATGAGTCACATGTGACCATCCCACAGCTTGTCGGCATGTACGGCGGAGACCGCTCCCGGAAAGACAACCTGGTGGAGCACGGGTTCCGGCTCCCTTCAGCGTACGACAATCGTCCGCTTACCTTTGGCGAATTTGAGAAGCGGATTAACCAAGTCATCTACGTATCGGCCACTCCGGGACCGTATGAGCTGGCCCAGTGTGAGCATGTAGTCGAGCAGATCATTCGTCCTACTGGGTTGATCGACCCCGCGGTGGAGGTTCGTCCCGCTGAGAACCAAGTCGACGACCTAATCGCAGAACTTCGCAAACGACCAAGCGAGCGAGTGCTCGTGACGACATTGACAAAGAGGATGGCTGAGGATCTTTCCGAGCACCTTCACGAGATCGGTATCAAGGTGCAGTACCTCCACTCTGACATAAGCACGCTCGATCGGGTCGACATCCTGTATGACTTAAGGCGCGGCACCTTCGACGTCCTCGTTGGCATAAATCTCCTAAGGGAGGGCATCGACCTGCCCGAGGTCACTCTCATGGCCATACTCGATGCGGACAAAGAGGGATTTTTGCGCTCCGAGCGTTCACTCATTCAGACAATCGGCCGTGTCTCGCGAAACGTGAACGGTCGCGTTATCATGTACGCGGACGTCACGACCGACTCCATGAAGCGTGCGATAGGGGAGAACAATCGTCGGCGTGAGCTGCAGCTGGCCTACAACGAGCGCCACGGAATCACCCCGCAGACCGTGGTCAAGCCGATCGAGGAGCTTGTCGAGCGCCGTCGGCCGGAGCTGGTAGCCGACGAAGAACCCGCCCTAAGCGTAGCTCCAGAGGAGCTCGAAGAGACGATCGCAGGACTGCAGGCTGAGATGCAGCGAGCAGCGCACGGACTGGAATTCGAGCGGGCAGCTCTCATTCGTGACATGATTCGATCGCTTGAAGAAGGGACGTAGCGTGACTGAATCTATTCGTATAAAGGGCGCAAAGGAGCACAACCTCAAGAACATCGATGTTGAGATCCCGCGCGACAAGTTTGTCGTCATTACGGGAATCAGTGGCTCAGGTAAGTCCTCGTTGGCATTTGACACGATCTACGCTGAAGGACAGCGAAAGTACGTGGAATCGCTGTCGGCATACGCTAGGCAGTTCCTCGGTCAAATGAAGAAGCCAGAGGTGGAGCACATTGATGGCCTGTCCCC
>JBAXDW010000239.1:0-2640 GCA_037140755.1 Methanobacteriota archaeon | reverse complement strand
TGCACAAAGCACAGCAACTTTGACGTGTATGGGGGATATTGCTTTCTGCGATGCTTTAGAGCTTTCTTCAGCCTCTGACTGTAGTGTGAATTCTGATGTACTTGCGGCAAACGTTTTACTCATAAAAAATTTTTGAACTTCAAGCGGAATTCAGATAATCAAATAATGATAAGCTTTCCAGCAAGCGTGAGCTCGAAGCCGTCAGACGTTTCATTGATGAGCCCTTGTTCTTTCAAATCACGAAGATGCGTATACGTCATCGTCCGGCTAATATCGAGTTCATCCTTGAGCACTTCGATGTCGGTGACGCCCTTGTTAAGCATCTTAAGAAGGTCGAGTTTTGTCTTATGAAGGCTCCACGAGATCTTGGGGAGGGGGATGACTTGGTGAGCCTCCTCTGTGACGTAAAAGACCTCACTGACCTTGTCGATGTTTTTAAACACCCCGAGTAACGCGCTAATTGAACTCGTCTTTCGCCCACCGGTAACGTTAACGAAAACGTGATTGCCCTTGTCGTGCTCGCTGTTGATGAGGTAGGTCATAAGGTCAACAAGGCCGAGGATGTCGTACGAGGTCTCGACTTCCTTTACCTCAATCTCGACGATCGAGCCGAAGGTGTTATGCATGAGGTTTTCGACTTTTTTTGCCTCTGATGGGGGGTCCGCTTCCCGGATGATGATCAGTTTTTTCACGTTAAACGTCTGCATCCCGATGATAAGCGGCTCTGCCTCAAACCCGAGCGTGGCGATCATTACGTTCATTTGACAAGTCTCCGAGCTTAAAGTAAATAGCTCCGTATGTAGTTTCAGGTCTGATACTAAAAGTTTGCCTAAAATGCGTCGTGGGCATTTGAATAGTTGTGACAAAAAAGCAAAAGTTGACGATTTTTTGTTTAAGCTCAGCTTGGTAACCCGCGCGGAGCCTTTTATTGCAAAGGGGAACACGTTGCTCGCGCGAGCTTAAATGCGTAATCAAAAAAGAAAAAGAAAAAAAAGAGCGACAACAATCGTTAAAGGTTTGTAACAACCTCATTGAACACGTCGCTGTAAGTCAACTTCGTCGCTTTCGCGCTCTGTGGAATCTCGAACGCTATCTGTCCTGACACCTTTTCTCCAGGGTTCGTGTTCGACACTGACTTGAGCGCGTTATCACCCAAAAATGACGAAGCGGTTATTTCGTACACGGTCCCGCCTGCGGTGCTGAGTTTGAAATAGTACGGATTACCTATGTCCCAACTTTTCTCGTTGACGTTGGTGACTGTCACGTCGAAAATGAGGTATTTGTTCCCCGGTTTCGGCGTAGACACCAGATAGCCGCTCCCGAGCTGGCTTGCCGTGCGTTGCGAATTGATCGTGACTGCGACGTCGGCATTACCGCTGCCTCCGCCTGACTGATTCTGCGTCGTCGTGTTCTCTGTGCAACCTGTGGTTGCGACCAAAACGAGCGCGCCGATAAATAGAAGAGGCGGCGCCTTTTTTAGTGGCATTTTGATATAGCGTTTCATCATTTGAGTTATAGGATTCATATTCACGATTCACCTCTAACGTCGACAGTCATTTCCGACGATCTGTGCGGTTCCTCCTTCTTTCGCATTAGAATGAGGATGGCGCCGACGAGGAACAATATGAACGAAAGAACGCCGAAAAGACTGATCGCAATGAGGACCCCTAGTCCGCCGACAATCATGAGGGCTGCGCTGATGAGTTTGCGTCGTTCGAGTACGCTGCCGGCAATGCCGACGATTGAGAAGACGAGGGCCCCCGCTGCGTTTGCATAGAGCGAAGACGCTCCGGTTGCGTTGAAAGCCTCGCCGATCCCTCCGATCAAAACGACGAGCACAGCGGCGAGTATGCCAAAGATCCCCCCTATTATTCCGAGCCAAAAGGCTTTACTCATTTTTTTCCTCCTTCGTGTGTCCTGCACATCCGATTCAACGTGAAGTTGGAGGTAAGATGGCGCACACGATATAAAGTTTACATATTTACAATAAACTCTTGTTATATATTAATTTATCTAACTTTATTAAACGTAACAAAACGTTATTATAAATATAATAAGTTTAATACTAGGATTGAGGAGCATAACCAGATTTCGTGATGTTGTTAACGTGTCTGGTCGATGCTCTGAAAAAGAACAATGGAGTGATGAAATGGAAACGCTCGTAAAAGCGTACCTCGAAGGTGCGTCTTTTGGACCGACACAACAGTATAATGGCGTTATGTGTGTGCCTTTACTTCACGTCAACGGAACAGGACTTTCATACGTCACGCTTTCTGAAGCGTTAAAGCTGGGCACTCTAACCGTATCTGAGGTCTCTACTCAAGCGTCGGTGCCCGACCTATTAGCCGTCAACAAAGGCGACCTGCCTGTGCTCATTCTCGACGGAGAGGAGCTTAAAGGGGCGAAGCAGAACCGAGTGCTCAACGCATCAGTACTCATGGATGCGCACTCAGAGACCATTATACCGGTCAGCTGCACGGAGGCAGGACGCTGGGCCTACACGTCGGACACCTTCAAGGCGTCCGGAAACGTGATGTCGAGGGACTTGCGGGCAAATCGCACGAGATCGGTATCCGCTTCCCTTGATCGAACGCAACAGTATCGCTCCGATCAGAGCGCGGTGTGGCGCGATATTGATCA
>JBAXDW010000238.1:0-2650 GCA_037140755.1 Methanobacteriota archaeon | reverse complement strand
ACGGACTGGCCCGACCAGAGCTGTACGACTTGCAAGGTGATCGATTGCCCGGCGAGGGGAGCGCCGCTGACTCCGTCTTGTAAGGTTCCGTACACCGTGAAGGACTCGTTAGAGGCAAACGTGAGCTTTGCAGTGTAAACGGTAAGCACGGATTGTTGAAGATTGCCGACGCCAAGAGTGAGTGAGGCGTAGGCTTTGGCGTAGGAGGTATCGCCCTGGAAGGCGGCCCCATAGTGGTAGGTGCCCGACACGGGTTCACTGAAGGCGAAGGAGTAGGCGCCGTTGGCGTTAGTGGTGGTAGAGCTAGGTTCGCTGTATTTGCCTGACGGATCCATTCTGCAGAGAATGATCTTTTTGCCGGAGATAGGGGTGCTGCCGGCTTTGAGGGTGCCAGAGAAGGTGAAGGATTGTTTGGCGGCGGGGTTAGTGTTGGAGCTGGCGAGAGTGATGGTAGCGGAGATCTTGGCGGGAGCGACCTTAGCGACCTTGACAGTGGCGATCGGGCTTGTTGACGTGGTAGCGCTTGTTGACGCTTCGCTGGCGAACGCTACGGAGTTAACGTTGTTGGTGTAGATAGTGCGGTACTTGTAGGCGTTGGCGGTGGTTTCGGTCCGGCTGAAGGAGTAGGTGCCAGTGGTTAGGGCGGTCTTCGTGGCGACCGTGGTCCAGGTGTTGCCGTTAAGGCGCTGCAACGAGACGGTGCGTTTGGTGGATAGAGCACCGGTGAGCTTGCCGGTTATCAAGAAGGACTTTTTAACCGAGGCTGAGGAGGGTGCTGAGATAGTGAGGGTTGTGGAGGTCTTAGTTGGGGTGGCGGTGACGGTGGTGCTGGGGGTTTGTGCCTCAACACAGGGTGCAACGCAGCAAAACAGCAAAACGCTGACCATAAATGTTACTAAAAAAATCATCAAGAGTGGCTTTTCTGCACGCATGAACCTAAGCACAATCTAAATGACAATAAGATTTGCTTCGCAAAATAGGGTTTAATAAGCTTTTCTTTGCCAAATTGCGTTTCAATTGCAAAAGATTATCAAAATTGCAATTTCTTGAAAATCTGAAAACTCAAGCGGTTCTTGTCTCGCTATTCGCTTGCGGCTACAGAAAACAGGAAAAAAGACTAGCAACAGCGTTTGCTGGTAATCCGATACGTAGTAACAGCCCTGACTCAAAGTCGCAAAGCCGCTAGACTACTACACCCTCTCGAATCTCAACCAATCGCAGAGACGACTTGGGGTTCTTGTTCAGAAGTTTAGCTTGTTAAGCCGTTGTTCGTTCGGCGATGTGCTGCCCTTGCGCAACGCAAAAAAAGCGTGCTCGTCTCCGCTTTGAAGCGTGAACAAAAAGTCTCGGTTTCGGTCCGCCTTTCGACTGAGCGCGGCGTTAGACAGTACTGACGTGCTCAGCGACTTCGCGCGCGCGCTGGGTTCTCTGCCAATTTTTCGCAACGTCCTCGATCGCTTTGAAAAAATTGGCTGCTGTCTTATCCCACGAGAACCTCGCACTCCACGTCAGAGCATTCTCAGACAAGCGCTTTTGCATGTCCGCGTCACGAATGAAACGGATCGCCGCGTGCGCCATCGCCTCAGGAGTCGGTTCCGAAAGGATACCAGTCTCTCCGTTTTTGATTGCATCCCGGTAGCCGACAATATCGTACGCGATTGCTGGCGTGCCGCAGGCATTGGCTTCCATGATGACCATGCCCCACCCCTCGCGTATTCCCGGAACAAGTAGGGCGTGCGCCCGCCGCATCAGCTCAACCTTGCGATCCTCGTCCACGTACCCAAAAAACTCTACATCCACTCCTTTCGCCATAACCTCGAGTTTGTCACGCTGCGCTCCACGACCCACGACCCACAGTTGGACTTCGGGTATTCCGGATTCGATGAGCTCAAACGCTCGAATGCAATCATCGACAAGGTTAGCCCTTTTCAACAGGCCGACAAAGAGAAGCGTCGGCACCGGCTCCTTGGGCGGCACCGCTTCTAAAGGCTTGTTACTAAGGCCCTGTGGGAGCACGTGTACCTTAGTAACTCCATATCTGAGAAGTTCGTCTCGCGTGGAGTTGCTGACCGTAACGGTGTCAACATTGCGATAGCATGCATACCATCTCGGCTCCACGACATAGTGCATAAGGTGACTGACCACAGGCGGAAGCACGGCGAGGTGTTTCTCGCCTATCACTTCATGCACCAAGAAGATGACCGGCTCCTCTACATATTTTGGGGCTAAGAAGGGTATGTTTGTGTATTCATCGATCACCGCGTCGCACTTCCCCTTAAAGTGTTGCCGATAGTACGCACGCGCTTGCGACCGAACGGTGTAATAGTTGCCGAGACGGATGATTTTGATTCCATCAATCACTTCAGTACGCGCAGCACCCGCAAAACTTGACGCGATGAGGCTGACGGTATGCCCAGACGCAGCCCAACGCTTCGCGACTTCGTACGTGAAGATTTCAGCGCCTCCCGCGCTTGGATGCGTGTGATCCCGCAAATTCAGTATCAATATCCGCATGATCATTCACGTTTGAATTATGGCCACCGTTGTGGTCTTCTACAAGTTGGGGGGTATAGCATATATCTTTAAAGATATGTTATTGTAAAAGCTTTTTTTATTTCGATGGATTTCGCTGACACGCCCCTCTTTGTGC
>JBAXDW010000237.1:0-2653 GCA_037140755.1 Methanobacteriota archaeon | reverse complement strand
GTGAAGCGGACCTTTGCAGATGTTAATGAAGTAACTAGTCCGCACAACGTCGCAACAAGTGTTGACAGCTTAGATCCAGCGCTTATCTGCGCTGGAATAGACGCTGGAGCAGAACTAGTTCTCTCATTTACGGCGGAAAACGCCAACGAGATCGGTGCTCTTGTCGCAAAGAAAGACATTGCCACTGTAGTGCTGCCCCATAATGGCGACGTGTGCTCTTCCGTAGCTCTCGCACGTAGTTACCATATCAGGAAAATCATCGCTGATCCCGTGCTATATCCGATTGGAGTCGGAGCCGCCGATTCACTTGCGGAGTACCGCCGTGTACGATCTCTCAGCCGTGTGCCACTATTTCTCGGCGTAGGCAACATCGTGGAACTTATGGAAGCTGATTCGGTCGGCGCTAACGCTTTGCTCGCTGGCTTAGCTATGGAGCTTGGGGTTAGCATACTCTTTACACCTGAACATAGCGACAAGGCAAAAGGCAGCGTGCGAGAACTTAAGATCGCAGCTCAGATGATGCAGCTCACGCAGTTCAAAAGGGGTTCACCTAAGGATCTGGGCATAGATCTTCTCATGCTGAAAGAACGAATGCGCAGACCAGAATATACAGTCACGAGCAAAAACGTCTGTAACGCAAAGAACTACGATCTTGCGAAATGGACGCCTGACCCTTCAGGCAACTTCGTGATCGGTATAAAAGACGGGGCGATCTTTGCGCGGCACGACACAGGAACAACGATCCAAGGCGATTCTGCAGAGAGTGTCCTCAACGCCATTTTTGAGCTCAAACTGGTATCTACCGCACCCCACGCGGGGTATCTTGGACGTGAGTTGAAACAGGCAGAAATTGCACTAAAGTTGGGAAGGAGCTATGCACAAGACGACACGTTCTGAAGCTTTAGGAAGCACACCCAAAGGTGGACTGACAGCGCAAGCAACACTGAAAGAACCGAGACATACCTAGTCCATTCAAACAAATTTTGGTCGCCTAGAGAGCATCTGAGGTAAAGTTAGCGGTCGATAGGGCATTTGGTGGGTGTTTCGGCGCACCACATCTATCAACTCGTTCAATGACATCGCTTGCTTTGTTCCTGTAATACGCGTTGTAACGGTGAGACTTTTTTCTTGCTGCTCTTTTTCGCCAATGACAACGACGTATGGTACCCAGTCTTTTCCAGCAGAGGCTACTTTCTTACTGACGGAATCGTCGCGCTCATCGATATCGACACGAATCTTCGCGTTCTGTATCTCACCTAATACTTCTTCTGCATATTGAAGATGTTTTTTGGAAATCGGAATAATCCTAACCTGCGTTGGTGCGAGCCAAACAGGCAGGACTGGCACGCTCTGATGCGCCTGCGCTTCGAGAATCGCGCAAAGCACTCGCTCTATCCCCCCTGTCGGCGACGTGTGCAGAATGATAGGCCAGCTTTCGCCTGTTTCAGTATAATACTTTATATCAAACCGCTCCGCGCTCTCCACGTCAATCTGGACAGTAGGACATTCGATTGGTTTCCGCGAGGTATCCAACGCTGCAAGATCGCATTTACAAACCCAGTAATGAACACGCTCTGACAAGAGTTCGATTAGGAACGGGCGCTGAAACTCGCGCACCATCTGCTCGATCCAGGTCTTGTTCTCCTCATAAAATGTTCTCGTGCTGCGAAATATAGCTTCATACTTAACATCGAGATCTAAACCCGACTTAAACCCGAGTCTCAGCTGCTCTATGAAGAACCGCTTCGCTTCGGTTATGTCTCGACATGCTGTATGCATGTCGGGCATAGTGAACGCTCGTTGACGCTTGAGGCCAGTCACTTCGCCACGCTGCTCATAGCGGAAGGAGTAAGTCGAAAGCTCATACAGTTTTAATGGCAGGTCTTTTGTGGTCAAGTGCATGTTGCTCATCATGCTAAACATGCCAAAGCACGCGGCGAACCTGAGCATCATGTCACGCGTACCAGCTTTCAACCGATATTGTCGCTCCCCAAACTTACTCGCGTGTTCACTAACCGCTCTGCTCGAAAGGTCATACATTACAGGCGTCTCGACCGGCATGGCACCGTAATTCACCGACAAAAGGTAAGTGTAGTCGATCAGAAGGTCGCGTATTAACTTTCCTTTAGGTAGCCACTTGAGGTGTCCTGCATCAGACAGTGGCTCATATTCGACTAGTTCCTTCTCTTTCATCAGCTTTATGTGGGGCAGCTCCGTGTCCGTGCTGTGGAGAGCGTGTTGTCCCAATTCGTAACTAATAATGTCTTGAAATTCGGAGTCCGCTGAGTGAAAAGCATTTGCAGGTGTAAGCTTGCCGTTGGGCTCCATTACAAAAAATTCTCTGTTGACTTTCTTCTTTTCTAGTTTAGCTTCGGCTGTAATGGATCTTGAAAGCTCAGCGAGAGGATGCCCCTTGCACTTGAGACTAAACGATTTATACCATCCAAATGGCGCCCGCAGCACCTCGTAGCCAACAAGCAAGGATTCAATTTTCTGTAAGATTGCCAGAGCAACCTCAGGTGAGGCCAATTCGGAACTCAAATGAGCATAAGGATAGATCACGACCCTCTTCGTCACTACTTTGGTCGCAACGTCTTGTATAGCTTTTGAAGCCTCCAGTGCCACTTCATCCACATTTACTGCATCAGCACGT
>JBAXDW010000236.1:0-2661 GCA_037140755.1 Methanobacteriota archaeon | reverse complement strand
CTCAAGCCCGAGACCGATGGCAATTGCGTTCAAATTCAAAGCTGAGTGAAGATTTGCTGACGCAACGATGTTTTGCACCTTAATCTCCGGCGTTCCCTTCACGTCGATTCCGATATTTCGTAGACTTTGAAATACGTTTTCAAGGCCCTTATACACGTCATCTATGCTCTTTGCACCCGTACAGACAATTTTTCCCGATCGAAAGAGTAATGCAGCCGTCTTCGGGTCCTTCGTGCGATAGACAAGGCCCGGAAACCGTTTAGGATCGTAATCTGCACCCTCTAAAGCAAGCGTTGCTTGCTTGAGGTTTATTTCTTGTCCGATGCCGGTGGATGCAACGACATTTACAATTTCAATAGTGTCCCGTGGTTCAACCATACGCTTCCTCCTCCCCTGTAAGTTCATAAAGACTAAGCGGGAGAGCCTGGAGAGCAAAAAGGGGGTAAGACGCTAAGCGATGCATTCAGCAAATTCCTCAGCATCGCACTCATCCTGCTCGTTCGGCCTTCCTTTAGCTGTCCCACCCATCAGCTTGGTTATCTCATACATGTCATATTCACAACACGAGAACTCACCAACGATAGCCCATCCCTTGTCAGTCAATTGACGTCTCAAGCTTGACCATGAGATGCCGTCCACCTCCCCGGCTGCAGACGCGTTTTTGTGAAAAAACTGAAACCCTGTCGACAACTTAAGTATCTGCGCGCAATGCTTTCCGAAGGCAATACCTGAGCCAAACCCAACGAGACCATAGCTATCGAGCATTTCGGTATTCACGTCGCTAGGGCTGACTTCCTCCGCGCGTAGAACTGCCACCATCGCGTCAGCAATCTTTTTCGTGTTTTTGTGGTGGTAGGGCTGGCACACTATTAGAGTATTCATCGTTTCTCCGTCTTTTCACATAAGGATACGTTGAACTGTCGATTGTTGTAGTTTTAGTGTGCCGTGCTCCACTTATTTTTCTTCAGTCTATCATTTCTTTTTAAAGATTTGTTCTTTAACCCGATTTGAATTCTACATCTTTACAATATTGCATATAAACATCATATACATTCTCCTGCAACGGATGCTTTAATACTTCGAATCGACTCCGGTCATCCCATGCGCTAAGACATATTTAGTAGGTTGTGGATTCTCAGCGTCATTGTCCAATCGTATCTTCACTCGGAATATACAATTGGATTACAAGGACTTTTTCTTACGTTCCGTTTTCTGACCAGCCTCACGACAGTGGAGGACTGCACCTCTTCTCTTTTTTTACAGAAGATTGATAAAACAACGCAATTTTGACAAAATAAGGCTATTCTGACAAGATCAAAGTGCAAAACAAATATAAATGGTGCCTGATATTTGTACGTTTTGATACTTTGGGGAAAACATAAGCAGCAAATATAGTACGACAGAGGGCCCGGAATGAGCGCCCCTTAAAGGGAAATGTGGGGCACATAGAATGAACATTCCATCGAACGTAGAACCGCTGAATATTAGTTACGAAAAGCTCCGAATACTCCTCATCGAGGATAATCCTACAGACGCCGAGTACGTAGAAGAGTTACTCGAAGAATCTGAAAGCAATTACTTCTCAATCGACGTGGCAGAACGGCTCTCTGAAGGTGTGGAGCGTTGTGATGAGCGCTCATATGATGCCATTCTGCTCGATCTGGGGCTTCCCGACTCCACAGGGTCGGAAACGTTCGAGACTTTGTCGCGCCATACGCCGGATGTGCCGATTATCATTTTGACCGGTCTGGAAGATAGAGCGCTGGGATTGGAGCTCGTGAGACGTGGGGCGCAGGACTATCTGGTGAAGGGCCATTTTGATTATGACCGGATTGAACGATCCATCCGCTACGCTATTGAACGAATGCGGACAGAACAAGAACTCGCATGGGAGTCAGCGATCAATTCCACCATCGCCCGCCTCTACACACCCCTCATCGCGCCAACATCAACCATTGAGGATATCGCGCTCGCCATACTGAACGAGGCAAAGCTCCTCACGAGAAGCGAGCACGGCTTCGTCGCTTTAATCGACCCGGTCAACAGGGATATGGTAGCTTTTGGACTCACACAGATGCTACTTAGTGAATGCGCGATCCCTGAGGAGAAGAGACAAATTCGCTTCTCCATCGGCGCTGACGGATTGTATCCCTCACTCTGGGGGTATGCCCTCAATACCAAGAAGGGGTTTTACACGAACGCGCCGGCAACCCACCCTGTAGCTCGGGGTACTCCTGACGGACATACCCCGCTTGAGCAATTCCTCGCTGCACCTGTATTGATCCGGGATAACGCAGAAGGGGAGATTGCGTTGGCAAACCCGGGCCGGGACTATACCGAGCGCGATCTTACGGCAGTCGAGCGATTGGCTGACGTGAATGCGTTGGCAGCATGTCGGACGCAGGAAGAAGACGCGGTCAAATCAGCCCTTAAGGAGAGGGAGACCCTCCTCAAGGAGATTCACCACCGCGTAAAGAACAACATGCAGATTATATCGAGCCTGCTGAGCCTGCAAGCGGCTCATGCTACGGAGCGAGAGACGATCGAAATACTCGATGAGAGCCAGCGCCGGATCAAATCGATGGCCCTTATTCACGAAAAGCTGTACCGCTCGGGCTCTTTAGCAGAGATTGACTTCGGTGATTACATTGAGAGCTTGAT
>JBAXDW010000235.1:0-2665 GCA_037140755.1 Methanobacteriota archaeon | reverse complement strand
AACGCAGAACTGGTGAAACAATTGAGCCCTGAAATGCGGGCCAAGATGCAGGACTATTGAAAATAGATAAGCAGGTAAAAGAAAGAACAGAGCCACTATCGTCTTTGTCGCCTGCGGCGACACGTAACCGCTCGTAGATCTTTAAGCGAGCACGGAATGTACAGCACAACGCACGTTGCCTCACCCGTTCCTGTCGGGAGCCTGCAAGTGTCGAGCGGAGGCACATTGTGGCAGCCCTTGACCACGAGCGCGGCGAGATGCGCAGCTCAGGTATGTGGTGGTATATGGGGCGGCGTGCAGCTACTGTCTCGGTAGGGCCGAACGTCTCGAAGGATCGTACCTGCGGACGTTTGCGCTTGAGTTAAAAGAGCAGCTTGCCCAGACCCTCTCTGCGTTTGTCACATCGATTCTAGAAGGGCCGCATAGACGCACAGATGCGGAAGAGGCTGCTCGCCACCTCTCCGCCAGATCATTGAAGTGTTGCTGCAAGTGATGAGCATACACGACGCGGAAAAGCTTGCGATTTCTGCGCTCGAAATCTACGAAGGCAGTTAAGTGAAGGACGATCATCAGAGACGATCATCAGAGTCACGAGATTCGCCGCTTACAAATATACGAAGGCATTTAGTAATGGAGTGAGCTACCCATAACGATAACCAGTGACTCTGATGGGTGAGCACCGATGAGCATCGATAACCGTACTCTCCTCGGGGCACTCCTTTTTGTAGGTGCGGCGCAGTTCATTTTCGTGATAGCCATCGTCGAAGCGCTGTATCCCGGATATAGCGTGGCGACCAACGCCCTAAGCGATTTGGGTGTGGGACAAACGGCGCTTTTGTTCAACGCGTCAACCGCGGTGTTCGGAGCATTTGCACTCATCGGTTCACTGCTCGGACGGCGTACCCTCGGCACAGGCCTTACCATCACCCTTGCGGTCTACGGCGCCTGTTCTGTGGGGGTGGGCTTATTTCCTGAAACCACCGGCGCACTCCACAGCGTCATCACGCTCGGTATGCTTATCTTCGGCGCGGTCTCCGCGATCATCTCGTATAGGGTGCTGCGCCCGCCGCTCTCGTACTTCTCAGTGGGCCTCGGGATCATCGCGCTTGCTGCCCTTGTCCTAGCCGTCACTCAACACGATCTGGGAATAGGTCAAGGCGGGATGGAGCGCATGATCGCCTACCCGATCTTCTTGTGGGCGCTCGGGTTCGGAGGATCCCTGATAGGCGCAAAGTGACCATTAATCGGCTGAAGCGGAGAGCTATCAGATTTGATGGATTTTATGACATGACGGTTGCCATTTGCTGGGGCAAGATTTGTCTACTGATTTGTCTACTTTCACTATGAAAATAAGTTTTCAGGATTATCGTATAAAAATTGTTGGAAAATACCATCTTTTCCTTGTTGTAATCTAACAATAATCTATTATCTATTTCTAGAATTGCTACTTCCCCCGTCGATAAGCGTAGTTCATGTAAGTTGGTAAATCCCATGAAAGCACCAGAGAAGGCTCCACATAACAATGAAGGCTGCACTCTACGCAGTCCCGTGTTCCCTTCCAGTCAAATCCGGAGATCGCAGATTTTATGCCAGTTTCTAAAACCGAAGCGCTAGCCGTGTATTCGTTACGAACATAACAAGGCAGAACCAATTTCCATACGGATCGACGTTAATTACCGCCCAGGGCTTACACTTCCATCTCTTCTCATTAGCTATCACTTTAAAATAACTAATCGAATTAACGAGCGGGTAGCCCTTTTTCTTCATATCAACGAGTTTCCTGGCTATCTCTGCGGCTTCGTGAGCTTTGATTGCAGACGCCTCGGCGTCGGAGTACTCATGAGCAACGGAGACGGATATTCCGGCACCCAATTCCTTTGCCAACCGCACCATGTCCTCTATCTCATTCAGGTTCTCCTCCATAATCGTCGTGTTGATTGTCACAGGAACCCTCTGTGTGGCTGCAGCTACACCCTGAATAACTTTTTTGAAGCACCCGTTAACGCCCCTGATCTCATTATGGGTCTTCTCCAAGCCGTCTAGCGAAACATAGACTGCGCCGTTGATGTATGGTGTTATTTCATCTATCCTTGATTCGAGGAGAGTGCCATTGGTTATGAGGCTCGTGTGCAGAGGCAGAGAACGAGAATAAGCAAGAATCTCGACCAAGTCTTTTCTAAGCAGCGGCTCTCCGCCTTCAAACGCTATAGCACAAACACCAGAATCATAGATCTGCCTTAGAATCGCTTTTTCTTTCTCCAGACTCAAATCTTGGCTGGATCTTTTCCAGAAGGGGCACATTTTACACTTGAGGTTGCAGTTGTACGTTAGCTTGTGTCCGCAGAACAGCGGAGCCCTTATTCCCAGCGAGTTAGAGATTAGCCCTCGATATATCCTCAGACCTAGTCGCAACGTTTCCCTATAGGAGCTTGCGTGATTTTCTGTGTTAATATACTGGGTTGCCCGGCTCATTTTCTAGGTCATTTGTGTTTGTGGTTCTATATAATAAAAACAAGCTTGTTTTACTACACCAAAATGCGTTGTAATATTTTTTAACCAAACCACATGGGAATCATCATCCTAACGATTGGGTTCATAATGCAGCGCCTGCCAAGACACTGAAACACCGCAGCGCGATGCCGACACAGTGTGGTCTTTCGCACTA
>JBAXDW010000234.1:0-2672 GCA_037140755.1 Methanobacteriota archaeon | reverse complement strand
TGCAAAAGTGGCCCCGGACCAGCTAACAACGTTTTGTATATACATCCAGTGAGGCGAGGGACGTTGACGCGCTTTCTTTCGCCGGCTTCTTCGCGGACGACCACATCCCCATGAATGACACACGGTCGTTTGTGTTTCCTTGTCTCTTCCATTTGAATCTGAAGTTTGTTCGGAACCCACTCATCGTCCGAGTCTAAAAACGCGATATAATCCCCTTCCGCGCTCTATATCCCTTTATTTCTAGCAGCCTGTGCGCCTTTGTTACGATCGAGCCCTATATACCTCACTCGTGGGTCTTTTAGATATGGCTGGACAACTTCGAAGGAGTTATCCGCCGAACCATCGTCGACGATAATGATCTCAAAATCTACGTCTGTTTGTGTCAGCACGCTATCTATGCATCTGTTGAGACTAAATGCTCTATTGAATGTAGGTATAATTACGCTCACTACGCAGGCACTCATGTTTCGACTGGCATTTTCCGGAATGGACATTCGCGTGCGTTGAGGTGGATTGCCCACGCTGTGCGGGCTACAGCTGAACTATCCAATGCATCACATGCTTGTTAAATGCTTTGCACAAGTGCGCCGACCGACCGCTTAGCGCATCGAGGCTCACCTGGAGCCCCGTAGCAGAGACCTTCAACAGTTTGGAGATGTCATCTGACCCGTGAAAAACAGCTTATCTAATACACGTGCGAAGTTCAAATACCCCAAACTCCGATGCAAGCGGGCGCAAAGAGCCTCAAGAAGCCAGCACAGTTCATAAAACGGCTTAAAAAAAGACACAACGACGATCATCATAGCACGTCCGTCCCGGATATGGCGTGATCGCACTCATGTGCGAGCGGGGGGTACTGAGATGGGTGCCAAACGCAAGTCCTATCGACGTTGCCCCAGCCTGATGGCTGCCTTAGCACCTGCTACGTAATGCATTTTGACGACAAGCTCCTAGCCTCAGAGACAAGTTTAATAGATGTGGTCTGCACATAAGATACAGCGCCAGTATTGGCCCGTTGAAAGCTAACTGACGGCTGGTTACTAGTTTGATCCAGAATAGATGAAGAAAATTGGCATCGTCATATACAGCTATACCTTCGGATATGCTAATTACCCGATAAACGTCGCGCTAGCGCTCGAGCATGAAGGTTATGAGGTTCACGTATTCCTCGATACCGCTACTTATGAGCGAGGCAAAATCACTTTTGAAGGCAAACACATTACCATCCACCCGATAGACGTTCCACGAGATAACCAGAGCGAACTGGCGCTCCCGAATGAGTGGCAAACGTTTCCGCGCGCATGGATCGCCTCAGGCGTGCAGCGCGTATTAAAACTGCCCCAATCACCGATCAGGGATGTTTGCGTCCGCTCGATAACTTTCTTCCAAAGACTGTTTTTCGAAAGAGGCAACGACACTGAAAAGCTCCGCAAGCAGACAGCGACTTTTATGCCGGATTTATTCGAATTCAACGAGAAGCTTGCGCCGGTTATTGTGGAGGACGACTACACGTGTCTTCTTGGTTTCGGTCAAAACGGACTTGTCGCTGCGACAATGGTAGCCCTAAAATGCTCACCGATGAGACGACCGCCGGTAATCTATTTCAGCATGGAACTCTTACCCCCGACAACAGCATATTCACCGTCACTCAGCGCTGTCAAATCATTGGAGCGGATCTGCTCTCAGTTGTGTTACTTCGTCGTCATACAAGATGAGGCTCGTGGGAGGCGCTTCATTGAAGCGACCGGGGTACCCAAGGAGAAGCTAGTTTATGTGCCAATCTCGGGATTGCGAAAGGCATACCGAGGAAGAGACAACTACTTTCGCGAGCTCTTTGATATAAAGCCAGAAAAGAAGATTCTCCTTCACGCCGGCGTATTTTTGCGGGAAATGATGTGTTTAGAGATCGCACAGGCGGCTCTCAACTGGGGGGATGATCTTGTCTTGATACTGCACAGCCCCGTATCAGCACCTGTTTCAGAAGGGGGCCGCGATTATCTGGAAAAACTCAAGCGCACAGCAGATAGCGACAAGGTGTATCTCTCGCTAAATCCTGTGGAGTGGCAGCAGGTCCCCCAAATGATTTCTTCCGCTGATATCGGGCTTCTGTTCTATGACTCTAACGCTCCAACCTTCCACGAGATCGGACGATCATCAAATAAGCTTGTGCAGTACCTACAAGCTGGCTTGCCGCTTATTGCCAGCGACCTTCCAAGCCTCAAGAGGGTGATGCAAGACTGCCGATGCGGAGAGACAACGAACCATCCGAATGGAATCGAAGGGGCAGCCCGCAAGATACTCTCCGACTATGCCGCCTATCGCGATCGTGCATTCGATTGCTATGAGAAGGAGTACCATATGTCTCGGTATCTCGGTAGTGTCTTAGAGAAGATTTCGCAGATCGAATAGGACGCCTACGGCATTCGGCCACTGTCGTGTCGCGTTGGCACGGGGGAAGGCGACAGCTTAACGAAAAATTTACGGACGCAGGCTTCTCCCAACGACTTTTTTACAACAGAGAGCGAAATTGCAGCTTCTAAGCGTTGCGCTGCTAGGGACTACAACGTCGGAATGGCAGGCGCTCGACCTCCCAATGCTTGCTTTATTCAGTGTCCTTTTGCTTGTGTCTATGTTTCAAAGAGCCCGTAATTTTGCGAATACATCCATAATTT
>JBAXDW010000233.1:0-2673 GCA_037140755.1 Methanobacteriota archaeon | reverse complement strand
TCATTGGACTGTTCGAAAATCACGGCTCTTGGATGGCGGCCTCAAATTTTTTTTGAAGACGGAATGGCACAAACTGTTCAATGGTATCGAGAGAACGAGTCATGGTGGTCATCGCTAGTTTAAATATGTTATGTGGTGGTCTTGACGCGATTCCTCTCAACGCTAAACCAATTGAGCTTCCTCGCTTGAATACGTGTGAGCCGCGGTTGATGTCCTAAGCGTCCTCCACAACTCGGCTCTCAAGTTAAGGTTATAACCGAAGAGGGGCATGCGGTATATCACGATGCGCGATTGCGAGCACCCCCATACCGTCCGATATGTCACGCTTGCCGTCATTCTTATCGTGGTCGCGTCACTGCTTTTCCCGCTGCTGGAGGGGTTGGGCGCTGCGGGCTTCTTCGGTGAGAAGACGTACCTCGTCGTCTTACAGGACAACTCCGAAATACGACCCACTGGAGGATTAATATCACTTGTGGGGGTGCTCACGATGCGTGACGGGCAAATCGCAAAGCTGCAGTACTACTACAGTCACACCGGCCACTCACCGTTGAACGCGAATGTATCCTTAGATGGACCTGAGAGCTTCACCACGTTCTTCAAAGTGAACGAAGCATGGCTATTTGATTCGAACGTTCAATACGACTTCGCTTCGTTCGCCCCCAAGGTGCAATCAGATTGGTACAGCATAACCGGACAGAAGCTCGACGGCGTCATAGCGTTGGACTTCACCGCGGTCGAAACGATTTTGAGCATTACGGGACCTATAACAGCATCAGGCGAGGTCATTACGAGCAGGAACGTGTTCCATCGTTTGGAGTACTACTCAGGGACACAAGGTGGGCAAATGGCAAAGCTATTGTCGAAGCTGACATATGGAACCCTTGCCCTCATCGTCCATGCGAGCGTTCCGCAGAAACTGGCGTTATACAACACGTTCAGAGATCTGGCAAACGAAAAACACCTGTTTATCTATCCCGATCAGGGGCTCCTACTGGGCAACGCGGGCGGCACGAGCAGAGCGCCTGAGTCGGACGCCGTCTCCGTTATCGATTTCAACTTGGGTAATGGAAAATCAGATTTCGGCATCAAAAGGGCGATAGACTACCACGTACAGCTGCAGCCGGATGGTTCGGCTGTCTCAAACCTGACGCTCACGTATACCAACGGGGACTGGTGGGCCTCTGACCTTTTTACGCAGGTGCTGGTGCCGCCCGGGGCTAAGCTTATTGGGGTGCATAACGGCACTCGAGAAATGGACGGCCCTGAGATAGTCAATGGCAATGGCTTTACGGCCATTTCGTCACGATTCGTTGTGGATCCCTATAAGACTGCGCAAATAACGTACCTCTACAAGCTACCAGACAGGGTGTATGGAAACGGTTTGGGATCACACTACGATCTCTATGTCTCAAAGCAAGGTGGTATCAACAGTTATACCCTAAACACGAGCGTCCAGCTCCCAACGGGTACGAAGCTCATCCATGCTGAAAACGTCGGGCCGAATCTCGTATTCACCAATGATGCGCACGTAAGTGTGGTGTTCATGTAGCGAAGTTAGAGGGAAGCGACATGAATAAAAAACTCGTTGCAGGGGTTGCGGTCATCCTTTTCATAGCTGTCGCCCTCGCAGCAATCGCGAGCACGTTTCTTGTTACCGGTCCGACCAACGAGATCACGTATAAAGTGCCGGCTTCAGCGGTACAGGCATCGTTGGGTAAGACTGCAACCAGTAAAACGATCGCGTTGCGGCTGAATGGTATTACCGATTCGTCAAACCCTGCGACTCGCGACACGTGGGTCAAATTCAACTTCGAATCGACTAGACTCATCTATAACATGTCGTTAACGCCATCCCCTGGCGACCGCTACCTCATCGCGAATGTCACCGTTACGAATGTGCAATCCACGCGCGTTCCCTTTAGCTACCCGGCTTTTGTCTTGCTCACGCCCAACAAAACCACGTATTATGCCAACTACGCCGTATGCAGCCTCAATTGCTCCGCGCAAGCCCTTAGAAACCAAACACTTAGTGCGGGCTTTTCGAGTGACATGTACGTGCTCTTTTCCGTGCCGGCAGGAAACCATGCTCAAAAAGTCGTATATACGACGTCCAATCCGGTTATCGCACTGTCTGCGGCCTGAGTAAAACGAGCCAAACCTAGTCTTGCACTGCTAACGTGCTGCTACGTCCGCGCCGTCGTCTCGTCGTCAGCATGGTGTAGGTCTTGCTATCCGTCGAGCGCTGCAGCACGATGGTCGTCGACGGGATCGTAATCCCGCTGGCGGTGAGCCTGCCTCGTATGGTGAATTTCTGCTTCACCGTCGCGGTGTTGGGGGCAGTGGCGTTCAACGTCGTGGGCTTCTTCACCGTGACCTTTACGACGTTGTTTGTGGCGTTCAGGTGCGTGGTATCCCCTGCGTAGGTAGTGCGGTAGTAGTACGTCCCTGTGGAGGTTTCGTTTATAATGAACGTGTATCCGCCGCTGCTGTAGCCCAAGATCGTCGTGATGGCGTTCCAGGTGGCGTTTTCGGTGGAACGCTTGAAGGTGATGGTCGTCGCCCCGACCCCGATGCCGTTGGCGAAGAGTTGTCCTTTCATGGTGAACTTCTGATAGGCGCAATCGCTTGTGCTTCCTGCCGCACGGCAAGGAAAAAAAAGGCGGTCGAGCAAAG
>JBAXDW010000232.1:0-2702 GCA_037140755.1 Methanobacteriota archaeon | reverse complement strand
GAAGGTGATGACGCGACCAGCAAGAAAGACGCATTGGATTATGTGCAATATGGCGCCGCAGTCGGCGTTTATAGCGAAAAAGAACTTGCCTCGTCAATCGCGGCGGTGCTGTTTGACGGCAAGATACGCGCCGGCCTTGCAGAGGCGAGGAAGCGTTACGTCTATGAACACGCCTATCTACAAGACGGGCTTGCAGCGGTGCGAGTTGCGAGCGTTATTGCCGCACGGGCAAACACAGGCACTTGAAGGCGCTAAAAAGGGTTGATCGTTCGCCCGCGCGTGCGCGGCTGCGCTTCTTTGTGACGTTGCGCTTTCACGCGCAACGAAGCCTCGTGCGGATACATGACTTCATATAGGGCTGATTTGAAAGAAGTGAAGTGGCTCTCCAGCACGCCGCGCTTTGGTGTGCGTGGAGGAAGAGCTTGCGTAAAACTGGGATTGGCCGCAAGCGTTGAAGCGTGCCATCGCGAGGTCTTTGCGGCTGACACGATCGGGCAATACGCTGTGGGGTAGTTCGTTGCAAACGGTAAAAGTGGACGACAAGGCGATCGGAGATGGCGAGCAGTGTTTCATTATCGCCGAGGCAGGCGTTAATCATAACGGGAGCGTCGAGCTCGCGAAGAAGCTTGTCGACGTAGCTGTGAACGCAGCAGCGGACGCCATCAAGTTCCAAACATTTCGAGCCGTCGCGATGACGACACCTCAAGCACCAAAGGCCACTTATCAACAAGAAACTACTGGCGATGGCTTGCAGCGTTCGATGTTAAGAGCGCTAGAACTTACTTCAGGCGACTTCAAAGAGTTGCATCACTATGCAAACGAGGTGGGAATCATCTTTCTTTCATCGCCATTCGATTTAGCCAGTGTCGATCTGCTCAGAGAACTTGGCGTTACGGCGTACAAGATTGGATCAGGAGAGATAACGAACCGACCGCTCCTCTTGCGCGTCGTAGAACAGAAGAAACCCATCATACTGTCAACGGGAATGTGCTCATTAGACGAGGTGTGGGAGGTTGTCCACGAGCTGAGGAGCCATAATGTACGTGACCTAATCCTCCTTCACTGCGTGTCAGAATATCCCGCCCTTGCTGAGCATGCGAACTTGAGGGTGATTGCTACGTTAAAACGAGCGTTTAATGTACCTGTCGGGTTCTCTGATCATACCGCCGGGATCGCCGTGCCAATCGCAGCGGTCGCTTTGGGTGCGAATGTTATCGAAAAACACATCACTCTCAGCAGATCGCTCCCGGGTCCCGATCAGCAAGCGTCGTTGGAGCCTCGCGAACTCCAGCAGATGGTCAATTCCATTAGGATCGTCGAGAGGGCCCTCGGTGACGGGGTAAAGCTCCCCACGGAGAGTGAAGTGCGCATGAGGGCGTTCGTAAGACAGACGCTGGTGGCTGAAACCGACATCGCCCCAGGAACCGCCATACGAGAGGAAATGATCGGTCCCAAACGCGCTGGCGATGCGCTAGGGATAACGCCTAAGGACCTCGAGTGCTTGATCGGGAAGAAAGCGAGGCGTAACATCAAGAAGGGAACCGCAGTGACATGGCAAATGGTCGAGTGAGAACGATACTTTACGTGACCGGAACTCGAGCGGACTACGGATTGATGAATCAAACGCTCGACGTAATTGAAAGCACCCCCACTCTAGCGCTGGAGATCGTCGCGAGTGGCATGCACGTAATGCCGGAGTTTGGGATGACTGTTGAAGAAGTCAAAGCCGATCACCCAAACGTTCACGTCGTCAACGCCGATTATTCGACAGATGGGCGGGAATCAGCCGCTCTTTTTATTGGCGCGTTCGTCAAAAGGCTTACACACACCATCAAAGAGACGAATGCGGATGTCGTACTCCTCTTGGGAGACCGCGCTGAAATGCTAGCAGGTGCTGTGGCAGCGACATATCTCGGTGTGCCAATTGCTCACGTACATGGCGGCGACGTGAGCTCTACTGTCGATGAGCACGTCCGACATGCAATCACGAAATTGGCGCACATTCATTTTCCAGCCACTCAAAAGAGCGCCGAAAGGATCATTAAAATGGGTGAGGAGGCGTGGCGAATACACTGTGTTGGCTCGCCGGCGATTGACGCGATCCGCAACGAGCGATTTATCGATCCTAATGAAATTGCCCGCTTATATGACTTAGATCTGTCGAAACCCATCATACTGGTGGTTCAGCACCCCATATCTGGTGAAGTAGATGACGCATCCCTACAAATGCGGGCCACGCTCGACGCAATTGTCCAGCTCAAGCACCAAACCATCGTGATCTTTCCCAATGCCGATGCCGGCGGCAGGGCGATGATCCGCGTGCTGGAAAAATATCGCTCGCTTGCGTTTTTACGAGCATTCGAAACCATGTCGCGTACGCACTACCTCAGTCTAATGAACGTTGCGGGCGTGCTTGTAGGGAATTCGAGTAGCGGTATAATCGAGTCACCGCTCTTTCATCTCCCTGCGGTGAACATTGGGACAAGACAGCAAGGACGCGAGTGCGCGAGCAACATTATTAACGTTGACTACGATACAAGTCAGATCATTGCTGCTACCAAAACTGCACTTGAAGACGCGATGTTTAGAGGAATAGTAGACCAATGCAAAAATCCATACGGCGACGGAACAGCAAGCTTACGAATCGCAGGAGTCTTGCGCGAAGTCGAAATTGACGCGAGACTGCTCCAAAAGCATATGAC
>JBAXDW010000231.1:0-2707 GCA_037140755.1 Methanobacteriota archaeon | reverse complement strand
CTGTTAGTGGCGCGTGCGGGATTTGAACCTGTGGCTATAGATCGCCAAAGTTAGACACGTACAGCCACCTATCGCCCGGTCTGCAGAAAGCGGCGGCAGAGCGGTTCGATGAAGAGATGCAGACCTGAGCGGGAAGCCAAGAGGTTGAAAGGGTATAGTTGCCCGTGGATCTACCAGTTTCCGTCAATTTTTAGGCGGTCCCTTTCATCGTCAACAAAATGCACCAGTTCACCTATAGAGTCCTCTAATTCCTTGTAAGCGTTTGTAGACTTATATGTTAATATCTTCAAGTTCATGGACTCCTGAACAACGGCCCTAACGGATTCATGAAGCTCTCTTGCAGGCAGAACAAATACATGAGGTGGGGAGCTAGGATGGCGAAAGAAAACGTCTTCCAACAGAAGGCGAATATCCGGATCATACACACTGCATCCCAGAAATAGGAATGTGTGCGTCAACGCCAGGGCCTCCAGTAAGGCATAAAAGCTAGCGTACTTTACACGTGCTATCGCATACTCTCGTCGTGTAAAGATTATTTGTCCCAAGGTATCTATGGTCCCGTGTACCTTCAGTATTACGAAATTCTTGCCACGGATCGTTTGCGCAATGTCCGGATCATAATAGTATTTGACGATGACGGACGACCCTGCTTTGTAGTTTGCGTAGGTATCGTAGATCTTGTCAAAATTGGGAGTCGCGACGATACGGGAGTCTAGGGCAAAGATGTGTTCATGTATCCTAGCGTGCTGATAGCCGGGGCTCAGGAACTCTGCCCGCAAATGATTGTCGAATTCAGCCTGCCCGATGGATCTCTTGACGATTTCACAGGCCGTAAGGAAGTCTTTTTCCTTGAGCAACGTCTTGACTTGAGGAATTGGCGATGGTGCGCTGGCACACATGTGGTTCAAGAACTCCGCCCATGTTTTGGGGTGTCTACCAGTCACATCTTGCGAGTTACGTGATATGCCCGACCCCATAAATACGACGGTCTTGCGCCGAGCCAAATCACTTATAAGATCAGCGGGCCAAACAATCATTCTATCCCTCTATCATGCGGAGGAGGTTGTCAGCAATGGACTGATATATTTCACCCGCCTCTGTGACCTTTGCAAAGTGGGCGCCCACGACACCATCTTTCCCTTTGAGATCAAAAATGGGGGCGTTGACCATCTGCGACATAGGAACAACGCTGTGAAGGTTCGGAATCTCGCCTAGTCGATAGTCTGCTTCGATACCGCGCACCGAAAATGCTCTTACTAATTCGTCCGCAACGAGCTTCGGCACGCGTCGCAGGATTTTTTCGTAAGCTGCAACGGGACGCCGTTCACCTGCAGTGACTTTCGCTGTGTATTGCTGTATGACGTACCCGGCAAATAGCAGATGCCACTTAGCTGGCTGATTCCCAATGATATAATCGTGACCCTCTCCACTTCGATATTCTGCCAACCCTTTGCCGAGATCGCCTCTCCATTTAGCCAAGGAAAGAGAGATATTCTTGATGGCCATGAGACTGAATATATCGGACGACATCGGAACCACAAAATAATCTGCGGCGATCAGGACGGCCCTATTGATAGCACCCAGGGAAGGACCAACATCGATAAATACGTAATCGTAGTCGTAGAACCGGCTTAGAATGTCCTGAAAAACAAGTGTCGTCTGCAAGCCGCGAGGAGAGCCGGCAATGCCGTCGATCCAGTCTTTGGCGAGCAAGTCTTCGGATAGAGCCAAGCGAGGGTCGCCAGGAAGCAGGGACACGCCAAAACGATCTGCTTCGATCAGTGCAGCTGTCTGTTCAGAATAACCTTTTCCCTTACGCAATGGCTCCACAAATGAACTGATTGTTTCACGCCCAGGGAGCTCGTAGAGTTTATCAACTATTCTCTCGTTCACAAGGTAGATCGTTGCATTGCATTGTGGGTCGGCGTCCAAAACCAGCACCCTCTTATGCATTTTGAGAGCCAAAAAGCCCGCTATGTTGCAGAGGAATGTTGTCTTACCGACCCCTCCCTTGTTATTGAATATGGCAATTGATTTCATTGTCGTCCTCTTTTGCTCCGAACAACTACCTTACCGTGGATCCAGCCCTAAGCCACGATTATACCAATCTTAATACCAAGGCTGAACGGCAAGCCCAACCCTGACGCCTATATAGTACACGGCATCATCAATTATTATCAATCTTGAAGTAAAAGGGGATTGAAAGACATCGGCGAAATGTTATTGACACGCCTGGCTTTTCAAATCTATACACTTTGTACCGTTTTACGGTAGGCAAATAGACAGGTGTCATGTCCGCTTGAGAAGATCCCCTCTCTTGCTTTGATATCACGGATGTACCACGATGTTATAACACCCACCACCGATCAACAGCATTTTAGGTTCAAAGTGATGTTGCTTAAATTAGAGCACCCTTGATGATCCAAATACAAAAACCCTTTTCAACAACATACCGCTCTAACTCATAACACGAAGGTCGCAGGTCCAAATCCTGGCCGGACTTTGTTTTGGTCCATGCCCCTTGAACAGGGTAGAGCCTGATAGGATGAAGGTGACCTATAAAACTTCATGCTGCCCTGAAGGCTGAATGACTCGGCAAATACCTGTATATGGTGCTCCGACAAACCCCTTTAGCTACAACCCACTATTGGTTTTTGGTGACGGATTTGGTGACGTACTTTTAAGCACCCGTTATCATCCGACATAT
>JBAXDW010000230.1:0-2708 GCA_037140755.1 Methanobacteriota archaeon | reverse complement strand
ATCGGCGCACGCAGGAAAGATCCCCACGTTAGCGCGCGCGGCTCCGCGTGCATTGAAACTCGTAGTGGAAACGTTGAAACGATTGTCGAGCATCGAGGTCCTCGTCGAGGTGACGCACCACGGCCCGTGCGCCATTAACAAACCGTCGCTCTTCGTGGAGATCGGAAGTTCGAAAGCAGAGTGGACTGAGGAAGCGCTCGGCGATACAATGGCGCAGGCCATTCTTGCACTCGATTCACCATCGCTGGCTCTCTCGTGCGCAACAGCCGTTGGGTTCGGTGGACCTCACTACGCCGTACGTCACACTGAAGTTCTTCTCGGCAGCGAAATTTGTTTCGGGCATATTTTTGCGACTTATCAATTGGAACAGATAGCGCAAGAGACCGTTGAAGAGGCATTTGAGAAATCGCAAGCTCAATTTGCGTACTTTGACCGAAAACAGATGGTGGCCAGTCGGGATCGTATGTTGTCCATAGTACACGACCTCGGTTATGAAGTGCTTAGGAAGGGGGATATAGAGGGACGTGGAGGCGTATCGTGGGAATTGTACCTCGGCGTAAAGCGCGCATTAAGGTTGTGCGGCGTGCCTTCAGAGGGAGCACGAATACACGTAAGTGCGTCGCTGCAAGACGCGCTTAACGCTCGAACTTCGTCTATGAGCCGTTTTGAATTGAAAGAACTTGGGATAAACCCGGCAATAATCAAACTGGCGCGCGCTATCGATGACGAAGCCGTTAGGCAACTGATTGAAATCGAAAAAATAGTATACCTTGAACGTAAAGATGGAAGTATTCCCGCTATCTGCGTTCCCAAAGAACTCAACGTGCAAGATGTGCAGCGTGCGTTGTTATTAGGATGTGTGGATATACTGAAACAGCGATATGAAGTCGAGTATTCTCAGCCAAAATCAAAACTATATATATCCGAACACAAATTTAACGCACGATTGGCACGATCGCTTGGCGTGGCTGATGGACCACTATTTGCAAAGCTGGCGCGCGGAGAGCCGATCAGAATAAATAGCAAGGTAATCAAACCCGAGGATGTATTTACAAAGGTTAGAAAGGCATTTGATATCGCTAATGCTGACGAACTTGGTCAACATTAACACGTTTTGCAGATTGTGAAGTGGAGGATACGACATGAAGTCCATAATTGAAGACGCGCTTGCACGGGGCGCAAGCGACGAAAAAAGCGAATCACGGCAACCGTCCTATACCCCTGACGTCGAGCTCGAGGAAGTCCTCAAATCGTTACAAACCAACATTATCGTTGTCGGATGTGGCGGTGCGGGATCCAATACCATTACGCGGATGACAGAAGAGGGAATAGAAGGAGCCGAACTGATTGCACTCAATACTGATGCTCAGCACCTTAGAAACACGATAGCGGACCGTAAAATCCTGATAGGAAAAGAACGAACGCGCGGACTCGGCGCTGGTTCGCTACCCCAAATAGGCGAAGAAGCCGCGCTCGAAAGCCAGGAAGAGTTACGCGCAAGCGTTGCTGGGGCAGACATGGTGTTTATTACGGCCGGATTAGGTGGGGGTACGGGCACTGGCGCCGCGCCTGTCGTCGCAGAAGCGGCCCGCGATGCCGGCGCTCTCACGATTGCCGTTGTGACACTCCCATTCGGTGTAGAGGGCATGGTGAGAAGGGCCAATGCCGAAGCAGGGCTCGAGCGGCTGCGTGACATGGCAGATACGGTTATCGTCGTGCCAAACGACCGACTATTGGAAGTGGTGCCTCGATTGCCGCTGCAAGCGGCATTCAAGGTGTCTGATGAAGTATTGATGCGGGCCGTTAAGGGAATCACAGAGCTCATTACCAAACCAGGACTTATTAACCTCGACTTCGCCGACGTTAGAACCGTCATGCAAAGGGGTGGCGTGGCAATGATCGGACTTGGCGAGTCGGACGCCGAAGATAAAGCAGTTGATTCGGTGAAGAAAGCTCTGAGAAGTCCGCTTCTGGACGTAGACATCTCAGGCGCTACGGCTGCCATAGTCAACGTCATAGGAGGCACGGACATGACGGTGACTGAAGCAGAAGGCGTCGTACAAGAAGTGTATGAGCGTATTGATCCTGACGCGCGCATCATTTGGGGTGCGCAGATCGACCCCGAGCTTGACCACATGGTGCGAACGTTGCTCATTGTCACCGGTGTAAAGTCACCCCAGATCTATGGCAAGAGCGAAGCGATCAAGATAAAGACTGGCGCTCAACGATACGGCATAGACGTCGTCAAATAAGGACTTAAGTGGAACATCCTCCACAAAAAATTTATATCTATCGAGACGCAAAGTGGTATAGAGCGCCGCCTTGAGCGCCGATATTCACTTTGCGCGTTTTTGCTGCACTATAGTCTGGTAAATGTACGATGGCTAAAAAACAGGGAACTCCCTCACCAAAGTCCAAAAAGCAACGAAAACCCCCCAAGGAAGACAAAAAACGGGAGGGCGCCGCGTCGAAGCTTTCGAAGCCACAAGAGGCCCTAAGGGAAGAGCGTTTCTCTCGAAAGGCGATCGGGCGCAAGCTTGGTGAGTATCGAAGGATACTGACGTTGACAAGAAGACCTACGCGAGAGGAGTTTTCAACGATAGCGAAGGTTGCTGCACTAGGAATAGTAATAATCGGGGTTGCCGGGTTTCTGATATATCTGGCTATGGTTCAAGTACCGCAGACCCTAGGCGTTACAAACAAGACGC
>JBAXDW010000229.1:0-2724 GCA_037140755.1 Methanobacteriota archaeon | reverse complement strand
TTCTGTGCGTTGCCAGAGGGTGTTGTGTTGTTCGTCGTAGACGACGTACAGCCTGCGATAAGGAGTGCTGCGGTCAGTCCGGCAATCACGATGAGTGCTTTTTTCATGGTTTACCTTATTTCTAACGGCGGGAGAAGCCACCGTTTTGTGTTTTCAGAAACAGCTTAGTTTATGTCCGCATCACATAAACGTTGTGCTATTTGACGTGAGTGGCTCTAGAGCGTCGGAAGGGCCGCACGGGATCAACGGGAAACTAAAAAACGATATACGGGTAGTCAGGTCACAAGACCTCAACAAGCTCAGTAGCGACTTAACGAGGAGGGTCAGTGAATCTGACTGCGAAGCGTCCATGCACAAGTCGCAAGACGCGCAGAGAGTTATTTATTGATCGCTCCGATTCCGCGGTAAATAAATCCTAACTTCGTCGACTCCTCGGGGTCGAAGACCCGCCGACCATCGACAATCACTGCGGTGCGCATGACGTCTTTAACTCTTCTTAGATCGAGGTCTTTGAAATCACTGTGGGCGGTCATGAGCACAAGCGCATCCGCGGCTTCTAGCGCCCCATATGCCGTCATTTCGGGTGTTCCGAACGCTCTTAGAACGTCTTCTTCGATATAAGGGTCGACAATGTGGACTTTTGCCCCCCGCTTCGCGAATTCCTGAACGAGGAACTCTGTGGGGCTCTCACGGTAATCGCCGATGTTTTCCTTGTACGAAAACCCAAGTATCGCTATTTTTGAGCGATTTACCGACCGTTCCCATTCATTAAGGGCATCTACCGTCAAATCCAAAACGTGCATCGGCATCGAGTCATTTATGGCTCTGCCCGCAGTGATAAGCTTTGAGTGATATCCTAACTCTGCTGCTTTCTGGACGAGGTAGTAAGGGTCGACGGGCAAACAGTGGCCCCCAACGCCCGCGCCTGGGTAATAGACGTTGAAATTCCATTTGGTTGCTGCGGCTTTGATGACGTCCATGATATCTATGTGCAGGTGTTCGAATATCAACGCAAGCTCGTTCATAAGAGCGATATTGAGGTCCCGCTGGACGTTTTCGATCACCTTAGCGGCTTCTGCTGTTTTGATATCCCTGACGGTTACAACGTCCTTGGCGTTGTTCTTGTACAGATTAGCCGCTATCTCAGTCCATTCAGGCGTGATACCCCCGACGATCCGGACGACGTCAACGATGCCGTGAGCTGTATCGCCGGGGTTGTAACGTTCTGGGCAATATGCGAGTCCGAAATCAACTCCAGCGTGAAGTCCTGACGCTTCAAGTATTGGCTTGAGTACGTCCTCGACCACACCCGGATACACAGTCGATTCAAGAACGACGAGTTTATTGCGACTGAGGCCTTTTGCGATTCCCTGGCCCGCGTCGACGACGTGTGAGAGGTCAGGACGTTTGTCTGCCGTAACGGGCGTTGGTACGGTAATAATAATCGCGTCGCTTTTCTGAGTCGCTTCGGCGGTGCTCGTAGTAGCGCTGAGTTGTTTGTCCTGCACGACCTTGAGCACGCGCGCGTCGAGGTTCAAATCGGTGAGGTAGCAGCCTCCGTTATTGAGTGTGTTGACTTTCTGAGGCGTTCGAGTGACCCCAACCACCTTGAATCCGTTCTCAGCGAAGTTAACGGCCGTCGGGAGCCCGACATACCCCAGGCCAATAACTGCGATGATTGCAGACTTATTCTCAATTTTCGCGCGCAAGTCCATTTTCGAACCACCTTATGGTTTCTGCAAGTTCTTCTTTGAAACTGCTCAGCGGGTCGTACCCAAATAATTTGGCTTTTGATACGTCAGCAAGAGAATGCTTTATGTCACCAGGCCGGTGAGCCACGTATTGTGGTTCAATAGTCGTTCCCAATACTTCATTGATCAGTCCTACCAACTCGTTTATAGTAATACTTCTCCCGCAGGCAATGTTAAAAGTTCCCGTTGCGCCAGATTCGCAGGCGAGAAGGTTCGCCTCGACGACGTGTCTAACAAAGGTAAAATCTCTGCTTTGCAGACCGTCTCCGTAGACTGTGGGGCGTTTATTTTTAAGCATTGCGGTGACGAACTTTGGGATCACCGCGGCGTACTGCGATAACGGATCCTGTCGCGGTCCAAACACGTTGAAGTATCGAAGGGAAACCGTAGGTAAGTCGTAGATCTTTTGAAACACCGTGCAATAGAACTCGCCGGTGGCTTTCGTCACCGCGTACGGCGAAACGGGGTTAACACTCATGTCTTCCCTCTTTGGAAGTGTCGCAGTATCGCCGTAAACTGAAGAGGATGACGCGTACACCACTTTTTTTATGCCTGCGTCTTTAGCCGCGATCAGGACTTTTAGCGTGCCGGTTATGTTTGACTCGTTTGATGCGAGTGGATCTTTAACACTTCGCGGAACGCTCGGTAGTGCCGCCTGATGGAACACATAATCGTAGCCATTAAAGATCTTTGCCAAATTAAGGGTAGTGATATCGCCAATAATGACTTCTAGGCCCTCGTTGGCCACGTGGCGGATGTTTTTACAGTCTCCTGTTGATCGATTATCGATCAGCGTTACGTGATTATCTCTGACGAGGTTTTCCGCTAGGTGGGAACCGATAAACCCTAATCCACCGGTGACGATAACGTTTTTATCTTTCATTGCGCTCGAGCAAATAGCAATTCCTCGCTAACATTAAAGGTTTTCTGATATCTCACGTGCCGATTGTGCCCACAGCGCCAATACTGATGA
>JBAXDW010000228.1:0-2726 GCA_037140755.1 Methanobacteriota archaeon | reverse complement strand
TAGTTCTGCGCATCCAGAAAGAGTGTATGTGAGCGACATCAGCCCGAAGAATCTCTCGCAAGAGATTCGAAAAGGGCTCCAATTCGTGAGGTTTGAAGAAATCTTCGACGCAGATTCAACGGTGTTCATTAAGCCGAACTTGACCGACAGTGTCCATAAGTTCGGCATAACAACGACGCCGTTGATGATACAAACAATCATCGAAGTCGTCAGCCCGCTGGTAAAACGCATTCTTGTAGGTGAATCTGATGGAGGAAACTATGCTTTTTCCGCAGATGTTTCGCTGAGAAACCACGGCATTTACGACGTAGCTCAACACTTCTCTAACGTTGAAGTTGTGAACTTGTCAAAGCTCTCGCGAACGAGGGTTGCTCAACACGTGTGCGGGAAAACGGTCTGGGTTGAACTTCCAGACCTGCTGCTTAATGATATTGACTGCCTCATCTCTGTTCCCGTCTTTAAGACGCACGCAATGACTGTGGGGACTTTCAGCATCAAGAATTTGTGGGGTTGTAATCCGGATCCAATGCGGCTGCTGTACCATAAGAACCTCGATTATAAGCTGGCCTTGATCAACAAAGCAGTCAAAAACAAGGTCCAAGTTATTGACGGCTTTTGGTCGCTTGACGGGCATGGCCCGATGGAGGGCACTCCTGTAGCCACCAACAAAGTGCTCATTGCCAACAATCCTGTCGCAGCAGACGCTGTCGCAGCGTACCTGATGAACCTCGAAGCAACAAAGATAGGACACATAAGGGTAGCGGAACAATTCGGGTTAGGCACCGCCGACCTTAATAGAATTCACTTTAACACGCCCGTCCAGGAGGAGCGCTTCTGTGAGTTCAAGCCTTACAAGATCACACTTGACTACTTTCAAGCTCTCCTGTTTCGCAGCGAGGTTTTATCGAAAACCGTGTTTACATCGCCGCTTACGCCCTTTATATACCGTTCTCTAAATCTTTTCAGACCGAAGGAAAAGCAGACTTTCTGGGCCGCGTACAATCAATCCATAAACGAAGCAACTGAGCTCGAGTCCTGAGTCGAGTTGCTAAGACTCGAGTTTATCTTGGCGCGTTCGTCGTGATCGTCGAAACGTAACGCCAAGAAGGAGGCGGTGTTGGGAACGTTCGATGGGATATAGTCGAATTCTAGGAGCGTTGAAAAATAAAAATCCTGCTCGTGCAAGACACTGACTGGCTTACACGAAACATCCACCAACAGCATCACGTGGGAGAACGTTTGTGCTTGCGAGGGCACGACTTATTAGTTATTGACCACGATGTCACGTGGCGGACGTCTGGCAACAGCAAGCGGAAACTCTTCTCGAGAAGGCAGGTCTTTGATGGCGTATCAAAAACACTGCCCAATGTCAGTGTTACGGTTATTCGTCCCGGGATCTTGAGAGTGCCTTTCTTGGTCTATGTCTCCATGCTTTTCACCTATGGCCGCGAGATCTCGGCACAACTAAGGGAATCGCCGCCCGACGTCATCATCGGCATGTACCTTCTGACCAACTACTTGGCATTGAGGGCATCTAAGAGGCACGGCATTCCGTTTGTCTTTGAGGTGCTTGAGCCGTACTCCGAGATGATCCCGTCTAAGGCGCTTCAGCCAATCGGAAAGCTGATCGCGAAGAAGATTTTTAGAAAAGCGGATAGAGTTGTGGTCATCAATGAGGGCTTGCGCGACTACGCGATAGCGATGGGGGCCCATCCAGAAACGACGTGCGTAATACGGGCAGGCGTCGATCGGGAACTGTTCGGGTCACACGTTGATGGCCAGGCGGTTCGATTGCAGTATGGAATCGCTAGGCACGAAAAGGTGCTCTTCTTTATGGGGTGGCTCTATCAATTCTCAGGGCTGAAAGAGCTACTGACGGAATTGGCGAAACTCGAGCCCGAGGGGTTAGGCATAAAGCTGTTGATTGTGGGCGACGGTGATGCTTTTGAGGAACTTCAGCGCATGCGTACAGAGCTGCATCTTGAGAATTACGTGACGCTGGCAGGGAAACAGCCGTATGAAAGAATCCCCGAGTTCGTAGCGGCCTCCGACATATGTCTGCTACCTGCCTACAACAATAAGATCATGTGTGACATTGTTCCGATCAAGATGTACGAGTATATGGCGATGGGAAAGCCGGTCATTGCGACCAAGCTGCCTGGCATCATGAAGGAATTTGGCTCCGATAACGGCGTATTGTGGATCGAAAGGCCGGAAGACGCGTTGAGCAAGGCCCTAGAAGTAATCAAGGCAGGCACGATTGGGGCGCATGGGGAAAAAGCGAGGCAATTTGTTAGCGACAATGATTGGAGTATCGTTTTAGATCAATCTGAAGAAGTCTTGCTCGACTGCATACAACCAATTGAAGGAGCGGGCCACGAAGGCGCTATTAGTACTCATAATCTTACTAGCGTTAAAGGGCAACGGCAGGAATAACGTCTTAATAAACCAGCTCATCTTATGGAGATCCACTAGGGAAAAGTAATAGCGCGCACAATTGCCTGAATCTTCATCGCAAGAGCGCGATTCGTGTGTGCTTCGCGGGGTCAAACCATGCGTGACGGTGCCGATCATCGCCAACTGAAATAATCGCCAGCTAAAGCACTAACTCCCGTTAAAGCACTAACTAATTGTGGCCGATAACAAGAGGAACACGAATGCAAGGCACGGATAGTTCTGCGCATCCAGAAAGAGTGTATGTGAGCGACATCAGCCCGAAGAATCTC
>JBAXDW010000227.1:0-2729 GCA_037140755.1 Methanobacteriota archaeon | reverse complement strand
GCGATAGGGCGATAGCGACAAAATATGTGGCGTTCCGTGCCTACACCGCAAGTCGTTACTGAAGTCCAGCCACCGGCGGATCGGGCAGGCGTGCAACGACCTTGAGCTTAGAACGCCTGTGATGTCTGTGTCTGTGCAAATTGGCTGCATGCGCTTAAGAATGTGGCGGTAGTGCATAATCGATACACTAAACGGCAAGAATGTGTTTTTAGTGCCCTCTCATTCATATGGGGCGTTCTTGTGCGCCAAGGTGGTACGATGCTTGCCTTCCGTGCTGGTGAGCCCGGTGGCTACGCACCAAGCTTTTATACCTGCCTCCGAGCATACGATTAGCGGCACGGTTAGCACAATGGCAAGCAAACTTCCCGTTCTTACCAAAAAACACCAGGCCTTCCTTCAACGCCTCCATAACAGCGCTGTGTGGAACTTCCTCTCTGTCCTGATAAACGAACTCCCTGCCAAAGTCACGCTCGCTGTCGTGTTGATGGTCGCTGCCTCCTTCACGGAAGGCGTTGGACTTATCCTGCTCTTGCCCCTGCTCCAGCTCATCGGGTTCACTGCGCAAAGCGGCTCGATCGAGGGTATCACGAACTACCTCACCTCATTTTTTGCGCTCATCGGCCTCCCCCTTACTCTCGTGAGTGTACTCGGCGTGTATGTGGTCATCATGTGCCTGTACGCGTTGTTCACGCGGTGGCAAAGCACGACGAGTTCGAGCATTCAGTTTGACTTCCAAGCCCGGCTACGACAACGGCTCTACCGAGCCATCGTAAACACGAACTGGCTCTTCTTCTCACGCAATCGCGCGTCGACGTTCACCCACGCGCTCACCGCTGAAATTGATCGCGTTGGCTGGGGCACGCAGCAGATGTTACAATTCCTCGCGACGCTCTTAGTACTGTTCGTCTATCTTTTCATTGCGCTGCAGATATCGGCGCTCACCACGGGCATCGTCGTCCTGTTTGGCTTAGTCCTGCTCTTCGTGCTGCGAAAAAAGATCTACGTGGCACGACGCAAAGGCGAATCAGTTTCGACAAATACGAAGGATTTGTACGGCGCCATCACAGAACACCTCGATGGCATGAAGACCGTCAAAAGCTACGGTGCCCAAGAAACCAATATCTCAATCTTTTCTGACTTAAACAAATCCATCAAGAATTCGTACATTGCGTACGTGCGGAACTCGAGCGACATGGAAGCCCTCTTTACCATCGGTTCAGTCGTCATTTTGAGCGCGGCACTTATCGTGCTGATCGAGGTGCTGCACCTGCCAGCCGCCTCGGTGCTGCTGCTCCTTTTCCTCTTTTTCAGGATTATTCCGCAGTTCAGCGGCCTTCAGCGAAGCTACCAAGCCTTCGTCAATATGTTGCCCTCGTTTGAGAACGTGCAAAGTGTCCAAGCACGCTGCGAGGCGGAGGCCGAACGCGAACTCGATTTGCACGACGAAATCCCCTTGCAGTCGCGCATCACGGTGGAAGACGCCTCCTTTGAGTATGAAGACAACACAAGGCCGGCCGTTGATCGCGTCTCTGTTGCCATTCAAGCGGGTAAGATGACGGCAATCGTGGGCCCCTCTGGTGCGGGGAAGACCACCCTTGCCGACCTCATTATGGGGCTCATCGAACCGCAAACCGGGCGCATATGCATCGATGCGATACCGCTTGACCACGAGCGGCTCTACGCGTGGCGGAACAAGATCGGGTACGTCGCCCAGGAAACCTTCCTCTTCAACGACACAGTGCGGGCAAACCTCCTGTGGGCCGCCCCCAGCGCCACCGACGACGACCTCCGCGATGCACTTCACGTGGCAGCTGCTGAGGAGTTCGTCACGGACCTCCCGCAAGGACTTGACACCGCGTTAGGCGATCGCGGGGTGCGATTATCGGGCGGCGAAAGTCAGCGTTTGGCGTTGGCCCGCGCGCTGTTGCGCAAACCAACCCTGTTAATCCTTGACGAAGCGACCAGTAATCTGGATTCAGAAAATGAACGGCGCGTTCAAAATGCAATTGACGCACTCCACGGTGATATGAGTATCGACATCATTACACATCGGCTTTATACCGTTCGCAACGCGGATATTGTTCACGTACTTGAGAAAGGACGAATCGTCGAATCAGGAACGTGGACCTCGCTCTTGGACAAGAAACAGGGGCGTTTTCGCAAGCTCTGTGAGGTACAAGGCGTCGCGTGATTATACCGCATCGTTTCGTGTCTCAGGACTGTTTCTTTGTTAGAACAACTGAACGTGCGAGTGTCGTTGCACTTTTATACCTGTTAATGACTATCGCAGCTGCTCCATTCCCACGATCCGTCGATTTAGGCCACAGATCGCTGCATATATATCTTAATAAAGAAACAGGAAGGGAGCAATGGCTGCACAAAAAGGCATTTCACTTGACGCCAGCGTTGTGGCGTCGAAGGAGCAAGCTTCTGCCGATCTCGGCGGAGAGGCCGCTATCCTCAACCTCAAAAATGGCGTTTATTACGGCTTGAATCCGGTTGGAGCACGAATTTGGAACCTCATCCAAACGCCGCGCACCGTACGCGAGGTTCGGGATACAATCATCGATGAATATGACATTGACTCAGACCGTTGCGAACGCGATCTCGCTGTCCTTCTCCAGCAGCTCGTAGAGCACGATCTTGTCGAAATTGTTCATGAAGTCTAAGATCCAAACTTTCCTCAGCTTGATGCCCGCTGAGCGAAAACGACTCGTCAAAGCACTTGT
>JBAXDW010000226.1:0-2748 GCA_037140755.1 Methanobacteriota archaeon | reverse complement strand
GAGCGCAGGTCAGAGCTGCAGAAGGCGCAGAGAAGTGGGGGATTTTTTGAGCTAAATTTCGACGCCACAAGCTTCGAAGGCATCAGTTAGGATAGACACAATGCGCGGGCCTGAGTCACCATCGCCGAATGGATTGCTCCAATTGCGTGGTGTATTCAGCATCGCTTTTGCTCCAGCTACGATCCGATTAGGCTCGGTTCCGACGACTAAATTCGAACCCGCGGCTACAGTCTCAGGCCTTTCCGTGTTGTCCCTCACAGTAATGCACGGCACCCTTAGAATACACGCCTCTTCTTGCACTCCACCTGAATCGGTTATTATAAGCTCGGCATTTGCTTCAAGCAGTAGGAACTCGAGAAATCCAATTGGGGAAATCGGTGTGACGCCATCTAAAGCAAGATTGAAATCGGCAACACGCTTTCTGGTTCGTGGATGCATTGGAAATATGATCGGTACATCAAACTCATAATGAAGCTCTGTTAGTCCTTTCAATATGTCGCTCAGGCGCGCTTTGTTGTCAACGTTCTCTCGTCGATGCGCAGTTATCAGAAAATAGTTCTTGTCTTCAAGATTAAGCTCACTAAGAACGCTCACTGTTTTCTGTGCGAGCTGAAGGTTTTGGTGAACAGCGTCTACGATTGTATTGCCTGTGATGGATATCTTGTTTGCAGAGATTCCTTCGGTTAAGAGATTCTTCTCTGCTTTAGCAGTCGGAGCAAACAAGAAATCTGAGACGTGGTCAGTGAGGACGCGGTTAATTTCTTCCGGCATGAACCTGTCAAAGCTTCTCAAGCCAGCTTCTACGTGTCCCACTTCGATATGAAGCTTCGTTGCAGCAAACGCGCCTGCAAAAACTGAATTTGTATCTCCTTCCACCAATACGACATCCGGCTGCTCGTTGGTCAAGGCACTCTCGACGCCAACGAGTATCTTGCCAATTTGTTCAGCGTCAGTGCCCGATCCCACGCTAAGCATATAGTCTGGGTCACGAAGCGCTAGCTCCTCAAAAAAAACCTTATCCATCTCATACGTATAGTGCTGCCCCGTGTGAATTATTAAGTCTGCTATTCCCCGCTTTTTGCATTCCCTAATTACGGGCGCCATCTTGATAATTTCAGGCCGAGTTCCGACAACAAATGCTAACATACTTAGGTTTTTCTTCAAATGTATTCAATGTGGACTTCTGGGTGCTTGTTGCGAATCTCTTCGGAAAAAGCTTTAAAATAAGGCTCAGTGCCAGGAAATGGGTCCAATAGGACAAGATTCGCGCCAGAGTCTCGAATGTTGAACTCCTCAATCTCACCGTGATAGAGCTCTATAACGGCATGATCAGTAGTGGCGGAACAGAACAAATCAGGACCCCTTCCGGACGCTCTTTTAGTTACTGGAGCTCGGTTTAACGTCCGGATGCCAAGTATCCCTCTATTCGTTTGCAAGTTGAGATACGCGTTCTCTACGGCCGGCAACCAAGCGTCATTTAGAATGACTTTTTGAGCGCCCATCAGCACACTCATAAGCCCGAGAGTTCCGGGTCCGGCGAGTGCATCAAGCACAACGCATCCCGCTATTGGAAGCGTTCCGAGTTTCATCATTTTGGTCATGTTATCGTGCTCAATATGAATCTTTGACTGGCTTTTGTGTACTAGGATCTGTCCGTACGCTGAGGTGACTAAGTCGGCTCGCATGTCGCAGCCAGCTAAGACGTGACATGTGTAGGGAGTGGCTCGGCTATCAGCTAGACCGATCACTCGTTTTATATCTCCATAGATAACCCCTTTGACTTCGGGTATGTTTCTCAGAATCAGATCGCTTATATCTGCGATTATTTGTTGCTTGGTTAGTAGAATCAAGCTCTGGTATCCTAAGTGTGGCGGAGCATAGGTAGGGACCCCGGGTGACAACAGCGGCGTGCCTACCTGTCTAAGTGTCAGCGTCGGTCGGCCTTCATTTCCAACTGATAAGGCGAGTATATGTGCCATAACCGCATCCAACGGTCTTTTTCCGCAGTCCGTACATTTTAGGTCCTCAAAGCTGATGTCGGTTAAATCGATTCGGTTTGTCTTGTCGAGAACTAAATTATTGCATGATGGGCACTTAACGTACAATGTGGGAGCTACTTCAATGACGTGCTCTGTAGAGTTCACGCACGAGCGGCTGCCGCAGCTCGGGCAACGAAGTCTCATCGCTCATCTATAGGTGTTTTCGTTATATAATGCTGCAGTTCAGACCATCTACTGGCAGCGTTGCGTTTCAACCTTATAGTTCGAGGTGAGCAAGTAGGGCTTAATAAAAGCTCGTGTTTGTGGCATCCTAAAAAAGACCTAGCTGGAAGACCTAGGGATATTTTTAGAAGCGGGCTTGCTGTTGTCTAACAAGGCGTTATATAGGCAAAGAATGAAAAACAAGAGCTTATTTTTCAAAAAAAGTGGACCGGTCGGGAATTGAACCCGAGGCCTCTACCATGCCAAGGTAGCGATCTACCCCTGATCTACCGGCCCAAATCGGTGCTCATTTTTGCCTACAGTAGGCCAATCAAATGAAGGTAACAGTTTTTTAGGCCCAAGGCATATAAGCGTTGCTTCGAACGAACGTACGTTGCACGTCTCGTTGGTTTAGAAATTAGCAGACAAGAATTATTATATATCTCGTTCACCTATAGGCATTGCGCTATCAACGAAAGGGCCCGTAGCTTAGCCAGGTTTGATTCCGTTCTGAGTCTCTTTAGGACGGAGAATATGCGCACGGCTG
>JBAXDW010000225.1:0-2751 GCA_037140755.1 Methanobacteriota archaeon | reverse complement strand
ATTCCTTTTTAACGCCGTTGCCAAACTCTTTATGGATAAATCCGTCTGTAACCTCTCGGAAGTCAGCAAAGATCGCGCTCCGTATATCATCGTTCTTGCTCAGGAGCGTCGTTAAGTCCTTAATAGTGAGGACTCGACCACGTAAGAGCGGGATCGTGTCGATGTTCTTATCCATGCCCGATATGAGCGTATTTTCTGTTATGCTCGAGATAGGGTAACAAAACTGATTTTGAACCTCTCCAAACGACCGGATCATTTCGGTCTTGATCGATCCCGATGGGCCTACTATGCCCACAATACCAGGGTCTTGCGAGGTGAAGTTGGAAAGGAACGCGCAAACAGGGCCCGTGACGTTGTAATCCTCCTCAAAATAGAGATGTTGATGAAATGTGCCCAGGAGCTCCTCAATCGTTTTAGGGCCATCCATAACTACGACGGGCACGATCTCAGGAAGAGGCTTTAAAACGGGTTTGCCATTTAAGTAAATCGTGACGCTCGACATATCGCCATCGAACCATGCCGACCTAGGAGCACAGTTCAAACCATCGTTCGTTTTGGGTTGCGCCGGTTCTCGCCCCTCCTCCTGGTCGGTGATCAAACCATCTCTCCTCAAAATATCCTTGCACTTGAGCGCGGTTTCGGCGTCAAGCGGTCCAGCATCCTCGCACGATATGAAGCGTTCACGCACAGCGACCCATGTCAGTGGATCCCCGCCGGTGTCGTGACGATAACAGCACCACAAGTTCAGCGAAGGATTAACGAACAGATTGCCGCCTCCCGTCGCGCCGTGTATCGGGTGCTTGATAAGATAGCCATCGCCAGCCTTCCGGGCGTTAGGTGGAAGTGTTAAAACGTCGCTCATGCTAATGCCGTGCTGTTCACAGATCGACGGACCGGACCCCTGCGGTCGAACCCGTTCCCAATCTTCACGGCTTGGAGTTTCCTTGATACAGAGTTTTTGCCACTTTGCGGGCATCTCAGTGAATATAGAAAAAAAGCCGCGTTTCGCATAATAGTCTTCACCGTTAACAACACTCGGAGGCGCGACGACATACCCGTTAGATTTTAACTCAATCCCGTCGCCGATCGCCTTCTTAAGCATTCCAGCGCTGACGTCAGGATAAGAAAAATAAAAGTGCGCGCCACCCGAAGCGGTGCGAACCATATAAACATCAACATCAAACTCATTTTCACGGTGAGACCGAAGGCTGCCGTATTTCTTCTCTAACTTTGCCAGCGTTTCGTAACCGTTGACTCCGTGACCCTCGACGCTTTCAACGTCGATAACAACAAAACTGCTAAGTGGCAGCCCTATGTTTGCGTTTGGTTCGTTTGTCCACCATGCCCGGATCTGAGCCTCGTCAGTAGTCGCGTCCTTATGTCCATGCTTAGTGAGTGGTGTTTTACCGTCCGCCTTTAGTGGAAAAACTGCGAACCCTTCCTTTGCATAAGTGAGAGCAGCGTCAAGCTTGCTGTCTGTCATTGCGATGCCGCCCTCCGCATATCAAGCCCCGAGATCAGCGACGACAAGTCATCGGCTCCGTTTGAGAGAAGCAAACAATAATCGTCATCCTCCTGGTCGGCCCTGTCGAGTTCATCGCAGAGGTCGGCATAAAGACCACGTGCCCGCAACAGAATCAGAATAAGTCGCTGTTTTGCCCGAAAATGTAAAACCCGTCCGCCCCGCTGAATCGCTATGCGTGGTTCGCCATTATTCGATGGCGATCGCTCGAAATTCTCAGAATTTGTAAAAATACTTATATAATTAGCTAAGATAGACTCTTCTGACATTGTGTTTTCCTTGCCGTCCGTCGAGTTTGCCCTCGACCACGGCGCCCTTTCTGGGCTCATTTTTGATTTGTCCAACCTTTTTTCGACAAGACTTCAAGATGCCGGTTTGGTTCGATTTTTTCGATGCTAGCATTTCTGTATTACTCTCTCACTCAATCGTAACCACGATTCAGCCTTTTTCTATGTTCTTCATTCTCACTGATTTCGATCTGGCCCCCACACGCAAAGTCGTCTTCACCGGATCCAGAGTGGAAGACGTGAACAGTCGGATTCATCGCGGGCAAGTGGAGTTCTATCGCCTCTTCAAGCGTCACGGCGGGCTTGTACTTCTCGGGCGGGATATCCCAAACGAATAGAATAGTCGCCGGTTTGTCAAGCGGCCATTTGTGGCGTACCTTCTCGACGGTCTGAAGCCATATCATCAAGAACGAAAATTCCATATGAATGACGTAGCAATGGACGCCAATGCTCGCGAGGTAGTCCCGAAGGTCATCGGAAACCATGCCCTTGAGCGTATTACATATGAAGGGAGATTTGTACCACGCCTCTGCAAACTTCCGAAGTTTTGGTACCAGTGGCTTGAGTGGCTCGAGTTTAGTCCCCCGCCTCCGGGGTTGCTACAGCTGCCATTCCTTCAAGGTGAGGTAGGCAGCGACATCTTCGACCGTCACATCGGGCCAATCTGCTAGTCGACCCACATATCTGCCTTCGCCATTGGGCTTGTCTCTAAAGTACCGTCGTGGGCCGGTAATAACGCCGTCAGCTGCCCAGCGTCTTAGAGTGCCGGGCTTAACGTTCAATCCAAGACCTTGTAAGCGGTGTTGAAGCTCATCGGCGTTCATATTAGGAGATATGTCTTGATATTATATATGAGTTACGCTACTAACATCTCAGCGACTTATATATCTATCTCAATTCTCGCAATTCTAGGTAGCATAAGTATGGAAAAAATAAAAGGGG
>JBAXDW010000224.1:0-2799 GCA_037140755.1 Methanobacteriota archaeon | reverse complement strand
TAAACAAGCGGCACAACAGGCTTCTTTACTCGTGCTAGTAATGTCGACAACACCGGCACAAATGTTTGAGGAACGATAACGTCAAACTCCTCTGAAAGGCGCTTCAATTCTTTTGACAGTCGCACAGCAAATCTGAGGTTTTCGGGACGTTGTACGACGGTTTTTCCGTTGTAAACACTGTGCACAGCAAATGGGAAGAGTTCCTTGGGATACCTTGACTCGGGCATTTCTGACGTAAGCACGGCCACCTCGTTGTTATTAGAAAGCTCACGGGCCAATGAATAAGTGTTGATTTCGCCGCCGCCCTGTATTTGAAGTTCACCAGCAGCGTCACAATATGGAAAAAGCTCAGCGGTGAACAGAATCTTCAAGTTGTTGCCTCCACGGGTTGCTACAGCAAAACTTTAGGCTTACATCACGTGTATGTGAAAGACAGCATGACTTAATAAAGGTTATCAAGTGCGGGTAGCGTCTAAAAAATCGAAAGACCCATAGCAGGATCCGCGATCTACGTCATGTCAACGAGTGATAGACAGCGCATAGTTTCTTACATAAGTCGTTCCAGTCATAGTGCGCCGCACTTTCTCTTGCGGCGAGGCTCATTCTCTCTTTATCTGCACATAACAGTGCGTCCTTGATCGCTTCAGGGACGGGATCGACGACAAAGCCGTTAACGCCATGATCGACTAGGTCTTGTGCGGCGTTGTTTTTTGCGGAGCTTGTGATGACGGGAGTGCCACACGCGAGCGCTTCGAGCGCAACAATCCCAAAACCTTCGCGATTTGATGGCAAGACCAACGCGTTTGCCGCTTTTATCACTCCAATAAGCTCCTCGTACCTTAAGCTAGATATGAACGTGGCGCTTACGTTGAGCTCGCGCGAAAGCGCTGTTAGCTTTTTTTCCTCAGGACCGTCGCCTACAACGCCTACTGTCATTCCTGCCGGCACTGCTTGCATGAGGATATCCACGTTTTTCTCAGGAATAAGTCTGCCCACGAACAAGACATCGAATGAGCGCTCTGAAGGTTCGACAGAATCGATCCACTTGATGTCTGCACCGTTTGGCACTAGTGTCACTGCTTTCGCTAGACCCGCGAGTTTTTCTTGCGTGCTTTTAGACACGGCGATTATTTGGTCGGCTAGCTTGACTGCAGTTTTTTCCGTTAACTCGCCGAATACTCCGAGTCTGCCGAGGTATTGATGCCAGTACTCGCCCCAAAACTCGTGCCATGTAATGACAAAAGGCATATCTCTGAGCGTCGAAAAAGCTCGCGTAGGGAAACAATGTAGGTACGGAAATTGGCTGCAGTCGATGACATCAAGGTCGTAGCGGAGTATCGGTCGCAAACTGCTTGCGAATCGTAAAGCTTGTGCAATAGATCGTCGATCACCAGCGTAAAGGTGCGACGGCTTGCAGATACCGTGTAAGGTCATTCCGTCCATTTCTATGTCTTTGGCTCCCTTCCACCATTTCATTCCAAAAACGTGTACCTCGTGCTGGGCTGCCAAACGCCTTCCCATCTCAAAGATGCGTTTTTCTGCGCCGCCCATGACGAAAGGGTATACTACGTCAGTTATGTAAGCAATTTTCATGAGGTTTTTTTATTTTCGCCGCAAGTTGGTCAAGACAATATCTGCGAGCAAGCCAAAAAGCACTATTTGCAAGCCCGTCAAAATAAGCAGAACGGACAGAATAGCTCCAGCAAAACGCGTAACAACTCCAGTATTAATATACTCAATGAAGATCCCTGTGCCATAACCCATGCCAATTAGAAACAAAGCTAAACCGATCGGCAAAAAGAGTACGACCGGATTGTAATCGCGTACGAGGCGAACGGTAGTGAATATGATACTTAAAGCATCTCTAAATGGTTCCAGTTTTGCTTGGCCTACCCTGCTTCTGTATCTAATCGGAACCTCCACTATAACCAGACCTTCTTTTCGTGCCTCAATGATCATTTCGGTTGCGAAAGGCATGTTGGGTGATTGAAGCTTCAGACGATCTAATGCTGAGCGTCTGATTGCTCTCATTCCTGATTGAGAATCGGTTAGTGGGACGTGATATAAGATTCGTACGAGGGCGGTGAGCATTCGGTTGCCGAGTGCATTTCTTCTGCTCATCGCTCCTTTGTCCATAAGAGCGAATCGGCTCCCGATTACAAAGTCAGCGTCGTCGTCGCGAATAGGCTGAAGCAGAGCGGGAATGTCGTAGGGGTCATACGTGTAATCGCCATCCAGAATGACGACTGTGTCTACGTCTTTTGATATGTGCTTGAATCCTGTAATGTACGCATCCCCGTAGCCGATTCTGGTTTGGTGGATTATCTTTGCTCCAAGCTTAGATGCTCTTTGTGCCGTTTCGTCTTGGGACTTGTCCACAACGATTACTTCTACAGTCTCTTGTTTTAACGCGTCGAAGACATCGTTAAGGACACCTTCAATCGCTGGTTCGTCCATCGTCGGGATAACTACAGAAATGTTCATGTATTTTTGCTCATCATAAGCCGGCTAGGCCGCGTTTTAGTCTATTATTTAACGTTAAAAACGTATCGTTATATATCGCTCTGCTGTCAGCCTTCATAGCCACAACAGCGGTTCAAGGGTGATTGCGAGCGAGCAGTTGTGGGCAACCGGAGTTAAGCGGCGAACGTGAAGTACAAGCTTCTGCATCGGGTATCCAACAACCTGTCTTAGGAAAAGCAATGGCATCTGTTTATCTGGAAACATATGGCTGCACGCTTAATCAAAGCGAAAGCGAAGAAATGATTAATACGCTGGAAGGTCACGGCGTGGCCGAAT
>JBAXDW010000223.1:0-2804 GCA_037140755.1 Methanobacteriota archaeon | reverse complement strand
TGAGGTGGCTGTCCCTTTATCGTGACGTTCGTGTTAATGAGGCTTATTCATGTTGACAGCGATTTGCTCTTCTAAAAATCGAATTCGATAGGACGTCAAAATTCGTTGGACACGACCTCCAGATAGTTGCAATAAGTCAAAAAGTACAGCAGCCAACTAACGGCTTTTTCTGTTTATTTTTTTTATGAAAAACGCAGAGAGGCTTTTTGCGAAGATTGATGCGCAAAGTTTAAGTTGAGAATAGAAACACCTATTTATATTCAACGTGGGCGTTATGTGCCGGTCTCTCCTCCCCGGGACGCTGCATAACGCGCCCCCGCTTGGTAAAGTCAAATCGAAAAAACAGGAGCTGATTCAAAGAAATGCCCTATAAAGACGAAACACAATGTCTCGAATACGACAAGGCGTACAAACGGAAGCGACGTTCTGAGGGTTGGACGAAAAAAGGGGTAGACAAACGTCTAACCGACATCGAAGTGGAGACTGCTGAAGACCTACGCGACCTGCTCAACAAGGTCGTCGCGGAAACGCGCGACGCGGACAGCGCACCCCTTTTTATAGCATCAGAGCTCATTTGCTAGGCATATGGCACTAAGGAGCAAGGAGATAACGAGGGGGCTCGCACGCGCGCCCCAGAGAGCCCTCCTGAAGGCGCTCGGCCTGACAGACGACGATCTCGAACGCCCGTTTGTCGGCATCGCCAACGCGTGGAACGAGATCGTCCCTGGACACCTTCATTTACGGGATCTGGCCGAGTTCGTGAAAAAGGGCGTGTACATGGCGGGGGGCATCGCTTTCGAGTTCGGCACGATCGGTATCTGCGACGGCATCGCCATGGGGCACGCAGGCATGCGGTACGCCCTCCCGTCGCGTGAGAGCATAGCGGACTCCATCGAGTTGATGGCGCAGGCGCACCAGTTCGATGGGTTGGTCATGGTGGGGTCGTGCGACAAGATCGTTCCGGGCATGCTGATGGCGGCACTGCGGCTCGACCTGCCCACTATAGTGGTGACCGGAGGGCCGATGCAGGTCGGGCACTACCAGGGCACAGACCTCACCCTCGTCTCGACGTTTGAGGGGGTCGGCTGTGTACAGGCGGGTACGATGACCGAAGCGCACCTTGAGGAGCTTGTCAACCGGGCGTGTCCTGGATGTGGCAGCTGCCAGGGTTTGTACACTGCCAACACCATGGCCTGTTTGACAGAGATCTTAGGACTCTCGCTCCCCTATTGTGCGACGGTGCCCGCGGTCGACGCGAGAAGGAGGAGAATCGCTAAGGACACCGGCAAGCGTATCATCGATCTTATTCGTGACGGGGTCACGCCTCGTTCCATCGCTACAGAGGCCTCTTTTCGCAACGCGATCACGCTCGACATGTTAATCGGCGGCTCCACGAATACGGCGCTGCACCTTCCGGCAATCGCACGCGAGGCGGGCATAAAAATCCCCCTTACGCTGTTTGACGAACTGAGCGCGCGAACGCCGCACATCTCGTTCATGAATCCAAGCGGCCCTTACACGATGAGTGACCTCGACGCGGCCGGTGGTGTCCCCGGCATCATGAAGCGCGCGCGAACGCTGTTGAGTAACGAGATGACCTGTTCGGGCAATACAATCTACGAAATCGCCGACGACGCCAACATCTACCGTGATGAGGTCATACGCCCTCTCGACGATCCGGTGCACACGACTGGCGGGATAACGGTGCTGTACGGAAACCTTGCTCCTGATGGCGCCATCGTCAAGAGCGCCGGCGTGAGCGACGACATGCTGCGTTCTACAGGAGCGGCACGAGTCTTCAACTCTGAAGACGAGGCGATGCGGGCCATTCTAGCCGGTTCAGTCCGTGAAGGGCACGTCGTCGTCGTGCGTTACGAAGGACCGAAAGGTGGGCCCGGCATGCCTGAGATGCTCGCGCCAACCTCGGCGCTCTCGGGAATGGGACTCAAAGTGCCGCTCATCACCGATGGCCGTTTCTCGGGCGGCACGAGAGGCGCTGCGATCGGACATATCTCGCCGGAAGCGGCTGAGGGGGGTCCGCTGGGGCTCCTGCATGACGGCGACGCGATAACCATTGACATACCGAACCACCGGCTCACTGTGCATCTCACGGACGAAGAACTCGCGGCGAGAAAGGCCACGTGGACGCCACCACAGAAAGACGTTGGCGGCTATCTGGGGCGCTATGCGGCGTCAGTAAGTTCGGCAAGCCACGGAGCAATACTGCGGGCGCCGAGTGAGACCGAGGAAAAGTAACGCCATCACTTGGCAACGCGGTAGACGGATGCGTCACCAAAATTCGTCACCCTAACATACCCGTTTGATCTCATGTAGCTATCGAGGGAGTTTCGGTCGCTATAGCTGAGGCTCGCGGAAAGAATCGCGTAATTGTAGAAGCTTTTGTCGCTCTGAATAGCTGACTGCAACGTAGCGGTGCTGTTCGGCACCTCATCCCGGTACGCCACAGGGGTGGCGTCGAACGCCGACGGGTTTGCGGCGTAGAAAAGCGCGATGCGTTGCGAAGAACTTGCATTCAGATACGGGTCCTTCGGATTGACGTTGGCGAAGAAAGCGAGCCTAGTGTTGTTGCTTGGAATCTGTCCTACGTACTTGATTGCGTTGAAGTCATCTCGTTCGAGCACGGATTGATATTTATCCGTCGTTACCGCCCCTGCAGCGTTGGTGAAAATGAGGAGCACTATCAACACGACAGCGGCGACCCGACCAGGGGAGATGAGCGCCGACCGACGTCCGAGCGATCGCTCTATCGTGGAGACGCCGAGCGCGGCAGCAGGTATGAGCAC
>JBAXDW010000222.1:0-2846 GCA_037140755.1 Methanobacteriota archaeon | reverse complement strand
TCTCTTTGTCCTCATTACAGACTTTTTCGCGCACAGAAAGGCCCAGCGATTCTCGAAGTCGGTCCTTCGAGTCTGATTATCGCTCTTGACTTGTGATTTGACTAGCCCTGTGGCGAGGTTATAGTATAGTTCGCGGGCAATGGCCAGATCGCAACGCGAAGCGCGCGAGAAAATGTGATAAACACAAAGGACTAACTAGGCATGAATGCAGCTCGAGACTGTAAAGGCAAAGGGGCTTGCTCATAACAGTTACTTCCTCTCTGACCACGGAGAGGCGATAGTTGTCGACCCTCGTCGAGATTGTGCGATCTACGCAGAACTGGCATCTCGCGAATGCGCGCCCATCAAGTACATCCTTGAGACGCACTGTCACGAAGATTTTGTCGCCGGTTCTCTCGACTTACAGCGACAGACCGACGCAGAAATCGGGCATAGCAAAGAAACGCACTTTCGATACGGAGAGCACGCCCTTACCGATGGCGATGCTTTCTATGTCGGGGATCTGAAAGTTGAAGTCCTGTGCACGCCCGGCCATACCAACGACAGCCTTTGTTATGCTGTCTATGAACGGCTGCACAGCAACACGCCGTTCTTCGCGTTTACGGGAGATACCCTCCTCGCGGGCGATGTAGGGCGGACTGATCTCTTCGGAGCGGAAGCGGCCGTCGCGCAGTCTAAAAAGCTCCATAGCAGCATTTTTGAAAGGCTCTTGCCACTCGGCGATCATCTGGTAGTTCACCCTGCTCATGGCGCCGGAAGCGTTTGCGGACACAACATGAGCACCCGGGAGTTCAGCTCAATTGGTTACGAAATGCAAATGAACCCGTTGCTTCAGCTCGACGAACAACATTTCGTGCGCTATCTGACGGAGCAGCACCTTTCGCTACCGCCTTACTTCCGCAGAGTGCATGACCTGAACGTCGCAGGCCCACCCCCGATGCCACAGACGGTCCGCGAGGTCGACTGTGACGAATTTGAGGGGCTTACTAACAAAGGCGCAATGACCATTATCGACACCCGCGAGCCAGGGGCGTTTGCCTCTTCGCACGTTCCCGGATCATTGAGCATTTGGCTTGATGGCACGAGCTTCTATCCTGGATGGGTGCTTGACGGTGATGAGGCCGTCGCGCTTGTATCTGAAAGACCTTCGGATGCAGAAGTTGCTCGCAATTATCTTGGTCGACTTGGCTTCGATAACGTTGCAGCCCGGCTTTGTAACGGAATACCTGATTGGCGAAACAAGGGAAAGCCAACCGCACAGCTTAAGACGTGTTCAGTCAGGCAGCTGAAAAAGGCTATGGATCGATCCGCTGTCTATGTGCTAGACGTTCGCGATGAGCCAGAGTGGACAGAAGGACATATCAAAGAGGCGCAGCACCTCTTCGTCGGCTACTTAAAACAGCAATTTGAGCGTATACCACAGGATAAGCCGCTCGCCATTTACTGCTCGTGGGGTGGACGCGCTAGTCTGGCTGCAAGCATCTTGCTAAGCCTTGGATACGTAAATATCTACGTCGTCCTCGGCGCGATAAGGGCTTGGAAAAGCCTCGGATATCCGCTCGAAAGAGGCTAGGAGCGTAGCCGCGCACCCAATTGGTCTGCTCGTAGCCACCTAGCAAACTACCTTCGCTACCTACGACGTTACCAAAAAAGAGCAAAAAACGAAGCCCCTTGCGCCAAGGCGGACTGAAGCCACCCCTCACAAAGGCTCACGTTTTTGTGCACGATTATCTGAGCGTCCCGCCAAAGACCTGCCACGCAAGCGCTGTTTTTGCGACGATGCTGAGGATGATGTAGATGTACTCCCCATACAGGTAGTCCTTCCACCTGCCCACCTTCTTATACTGCAGGAACATGTTGAGTGGAAACAGGAGGAAGAAGAACGTTAAAGAAACGAGGATGTAGTAGATAAACGTGGGAACCGTCGATCCCTGTGCCGCCCCTATGAAGTACATGAATATGACTATCCACGGCACAAAGCCGGCAAATGATCCAAATATGAACGCGGTCCAGTTCGTTTTTTCCGTTTTCTGGTTATGCAGCTCCATCATCAGGCCGAAAAGGTTCATCGTCGCGTTAATGCAGAACAGTGGGATGAGGGCAGCTACGTCAGAGACACCGCTGAGCATGGCGATCGCGACGATCATCACCGACGAGCTCAGTGCATAGTCGAACCAGCGGGCGTAGTTGATGTGCTTTTTGAGGTTTTTGACGTACCAACGGTCAACGAATGGAGATACCATCAAGAGATGGTCAATCGACGAAATCAACAGAAACAGCGCAACTACCAACCCAAGCCGGAGCTCGTAGACCGTGTTCTCGACGGGCGCTAGAAGGTGTGTGGTCGCGTTTAAATGGAGATAATACGTATTTATCGGTAGTTTAAAGGAATTACTTAAAAAGACTATGGCAATGGCTTGAATTAGAAGGAATAAGCCCGCGATGATGTTGAACGTTCTCAGTCGCTTAAATTTCCCTTCTTCTTGATTTTCCATCGTTTGACTCCCTTTAGTTAGTTAAAAAAATGCGTTCTTTTTCCTTCTATTTAGCTATTCTCTTTAATAGCAGCACAACCCAGCGATTGCCACTTCTTTCCGTGAATAGAGGCTTAATGAATGGCAAACTGCACAGCACTGATTTCAGCGGAAGGCGCGATTTCAGAATGGAAACAACGTACCAGACGCACCCCATGCACTCAAACAGCACGCTAATGAGGACCCCATTCAAAGAGCACCCCCTTTCGCACGAAGCGCCTCAAACTTGTTCATTGAGCGGAACAGTACTCGACGCTTCACTGACGCGAAAGAAATACCCAAGAGAGCCCAAGCGCGGGCGCCGTGCGATGT
>JBAXDW010000221.1:0-2865 GCA_037140755.1 Methanobacteriota archaeon | reverse complement strand
TCGTCCGTCGATTGCATCATCGACTACCGTAGATGCACAGCCGGCGGAAACAATGCCGATGACCCCTGTGCCGGTTTCTTCATTTAGTTCTGTTGTCTCTGCAAACTCGAGCATCTTAGGATATTTGTATTTGATGAGATGCTGGTGCCTCCCCAGATGTGTAAGATCCCAGATGCTTTTTTCGATACTTTTTCCGGGAGGCGGCTCAGATAGTACTCGCTCTATAGTGCCCTCTGTGTTCAGGAGCTTGTTTGTTACTCTCACGATTGTTGGTACTGAGAGGTCTCTCGACAGTTCAAAAGCCCGCAAAGCACAATCATACGCATTGCTGGCGCTGTGTGGCTCCATTACGGGGATTTCTGCTAGCTTGCCGTAGTATCTAGAATCCTGCTCATTTTGCGATAACTTGGCGCCTGGGTCGTCTCCTGCGATCACGACCAGCCCAGCACCTACGCCGTGGGTTGCTGCTGTAATCAAGGAGTCCGCTGCTACGCCCAATCCAACGTGTTTGGCTACAAAAACTGATGGGGTGCCTGATGCCGAGGCCCCCAAAGCCAAATCGAGCCCTACCTTTTCATTAGCAGTGGATATCCAAATAGGTTTCAAATTTTCGATTATTTTTGTAACAGGATATCCTACGACGCCCGTGGCTATACCGACGCCAGCGTCAAATATCCCATAAGTAAGCGCATTTAAGCCGTCTGTTTTAAACATCTGTGTAGCGTTAGTGGCGCGTCCCTTGAAAACAGCGCATGGTCTCTGAGCCAAGTTAACTCTTAACCTTGCTCATTTAGTTCTTTTTTCATGGTGGCCTGTTGAAGCATTATCGGTCCGCGACCTGCACAGCGTCTTTCTTCAAACCGCTGCAGGTTTCATGCTGTCACCACTGGCAACTTATAACGTTGTGTCTGTAGCGATTAAACATCGCTTCACAGCAGCCCGGACGATAGAAAGGCACATTCAGTTATTAATTTTTCCAGCGCGTTGGGTTCGCGAGTAAATAGTCTGTGCTTGATGCGCAGGAAGCCAATCACAACTTTTTTATGCGTGACGACCTTAGAAGAGAGCGGTTATTATGGCAGAAATACCACTGGCAGTCGTTTTGCGTATTATGAAGGTTGCTGGAGCTGAACGAGCCAATCGCAAGGCAGTAAAAATGGTGGCTGAGACAGCGGAGGATTATGGCGGTGCCGTTGCCAAAGAAGCGGTTAAGCTCACGAAGCTCGCGGACAGGAAAACAATCTCAGGGAATGACATAAAGCTCGCAGCTGAACGAGTAAATAGACGCTGACGCGCGACTTGTTTCTCAGGTTAACTTAATCAGCCCGCCAGTTTTACGTCCTCATTGCTTGAGCCCCGTCGATTTGCACAGGGGCCCTTTTTAACAAGACAGCAGGAGAATGTATCTGTTGTGGCTAAAGGCGCGCTTAAAGTGACATCGGCTAGAAGACAAGACGCTTCTGGCCTGAAAGTGCGGTAGCCGGGACTCGAACCCGGGTTAAAGGCTTGGGAAGCCTTTGTGCTGCCTCTACACCACTACCGCGACAATGCAGCTACATTCTCCCTTCTGAAGCATAAATGTTGTTACAGGGAATATTACGCAAAATGCAGCCTGAACGCAAGACATTTAAGCGTAGATGCTGATGTAGGGACTGGGATTTTTTTTATGCCGAACGATCTGAGGACACCTATTGTTGCAGTGCTTGGTCACGTAGATCACGGCAAAACCACCATTCTTGACAAGATTCGCGGCACTACCGTTGCTGAAAAAGAACCCGGACTGATCACTCAACATATTGGGGCAACGGAGGTCCCGCTAGACGTTATATCAAAGCTTTGTGGATCTCTCTTAGAGGATATTCGCATTCCTGGGTTGCTTTTCATCGATACGCCTGGCCATCACGCTTTTACGACACTGCGCGCTCGCGGAGGCGCTTTAGCAGACATCGCGATACTAGTCGTCGACATAAATGAAGGCTTTCAGCCGCAGACCAAAGAAAGCATTAGTATCTTAAAGCAGCACAAAACCCCCTTCATTGTCGCGGCTAACAAAATCGACAGGATACACGGGTGGCTTCCACACAACAATACGATGTTCACTGAAACGTACAAGCTCCAGAGCGAGAGAACTCAGCGTCTTCTTGACGAGAAAATCTACAAACTTGTAGAAAATCTGTATAATGTGGGCTTTAGTTCGGATCGGTACGACAGAATTAGAGATTTTACCCAAAACATAAGCATCGTCCCTACCAGCGCGCGAACAGGTGAAGGCATCCCTGATCTGCTAATGGTGTCGCTTGGTCTAGCTCAGCGATTTCTCGACAAGGATTTGAGACTCCACGCCGACGGTCCGGTATTAGGCACGGTCATTGAAATTAAAGAAGAAAAAGGGTTCGGCACAACGCTTGATGCCATAATATATGACGGCGTTCTCAAGACCGGTGACCGCATCGTTGTTGGAGCTTTGGAGCAACCGATCGTGACAAAAGTTAGGGCGTTGCTAAAACCTGAATCGGCTGGTGGCTTCAAACGGGTGAAGAGAGTGATAGCAGCTGCAGGAGTTAAGATCGCCGCTCCAGGCATTGAAAATGCACTTGCAGGTTCACCTGTTAGAGTCGCGACAGACGATATCGGTGAAGTCATTACAGATGTCGAGAGCGAAATGCGCGACATAACGATGAGTACTCAAGAAGTTGGCGTCGTAATTAAAGCAGATACTATAGGCGCTTTGGAAGCGCTCGCAGGAGAGCTAAGCCGAGCTGAGGTTCCGATAAGCAAAGCTAATTTAGGTGAGGTCTCTCGCCGAGATGTCATCGAAGCAGAAACGATAAGTGACCCATTGTACGCTGTGGTTCTCGGCTTTAA
>JBAXDW010000220.1:0-2871 GCA_037140755.1 Methanobacteriota archaeon | reverse complement strand
ACCGCTCGCCGGACCCGGCCTGCAATCCCTACCTGACATTCAGCGTGATGCTGGCCGCCGGCCTCGACGGCATCAAGAATAAAATAGAGCTTCCCGCCCCTGTGGAACAAAACGTATATGAGATGAGCGAGAAGGAGAGGGAAGAGAGGGGCATCCACACCCTGCCCGGCAGCCTGTGGGAAGCCGTAGAGCTTACGCGGAGCAGCAAGCTGGTGCGCGAGACCCTGGGTGAGCACGTGTTCAACGCCTTCCTTGAGAATAAGAAGATATAGTGGGATAAATACAGGACACAGGTCACGGACTACGAGATCAAGAGATACCTGCCGGTACTGTAAGATATATCAATACGAAGGGGCGTCCTTCATGGGAAGGTCGCCCCTTTTCTTTTCCCCATAGGACACGGGGTCGTCCAACGCTGAGGTAATAAAGTATCTGTATAACAGCCGAAGCTGTTGGTGATAATACCCTCTGTTCTCCCCATACGATACGTGCTCGAACGTTTGAAACTGCGTTGATTTGAACATTCCGATGAATTGTGCAAACCAATTCAAGCCTACATTTTACAGGTATCCTTGTTGAAGGGGGCTGTGAATAGCTTGACAAACCGTGCACATCAAATTACGATTCATGCAAGTAAGTGCCATAATTCAATCAGGATGCTACACTTAAAAAAATAAACGGGGGCGTATGATAACTCAGACAGAACAAATCCGTTTGGAAGCATCCCCTAAGCTTGATCGGAAATACAAAGCACAGCTTGGTCAGTTTATGACGTCCGCGACAATTGCCCGTTTTATGGCATCGTTGTTTTCACCCAGCAATATGCAAACTGCTTTCTTGCTTGATGCTGGAGCGGGTGTCGGTGCTTTATCAGCAGCGTTCTTTGATCGTTGGGTGGCAGGTGAATTTGGTTTTGGACGCGTTGAAGCTACAGCCTACGAAATTGATGAGGCGCTGGCAGATCGTCTCAAGCAAACACTGGCGGTTTATACAACTCAGCTTGATGTAGACATTCAGATATGCAATCAAGATTTTATTGAAGATGCAGTCACATCTCTTCAATTCCTACTTGGACCACGTTTCACTCATGCAATCCTCAACCCACCATATAAGAAGATTAACAGCAATTCCCGTCATCGGCATTTGCTTCGGCAAGTTGGCATTGAGACCGTCAACTTATATTCCGCATTCGTTGCGTTAGCTGTGGCGCTGATGAGACCGAGGGGTCAGATTGTTGCCATTATCCCTCGCAGCTTCTGCAATGGCCCATATTACCGTCCCTTCCGCAAGTTCATTCTTGATCGGGCAGCAATTCGCCATTTACATTTGTTTGCCTCACGGGACAAAGCTTTTAAAGATGACGATGTATTGCAAGAGAATGTTATTGTTCTGCTTGAGTACGGTGGGAAGTCAGACTATGTGACGGTATCTACTTCTACTGACGACCACTTTGATGATTACAAAGCGCATGTTTATCCATTTGACCGCATCGTTTCATCTGATGATCGGGAGAAGTTCATTCATATCCCGACATCTCCTGAAGACAACTTAATTGAGTCGTCCCCTGCTTTCTACTCTTCACTTTCCACCATCGGTATAGAAGTCTCTACCGGCCCCGTTGTTGATTTCCGTGTAAGAGAACATATTCGTGATAAGCCTGTGCCAGGCAGTGTCCCCTTACTTTATCCATGCCATTTCGTTGGTCAATCGATAGAGTGGCCCTCTTCGCGGTTGAAGAAGCCGAATGCATTGCTGCTCAATGAGACCACAAAGAAATGGCTTTTCCCTAACGGCTTTTATACTGTAGTACGGCGCTTTTCATCCAAGGAAGAGAAACGCCGGATTGTAGCAAGTATGGTTTCTCCGCATTCATTTGAAGCCTCTTCCCTGGGTTTCGAAAACCATCTAAACGTTTTTCATCAAGAAAAACACGGCTTGCCCGAAGAGTTGGCACGTGGTCTCTCCGTGTATTTAAACGCTACGGCTATCGACGATTATTTCCGTCGCTTCAGTGGCCATACGCAAGTCAACGCAACGGATTTGCGACTATTGAGGTATCCAACGAGAGATGCTCTTGTAAGGTTGGGGCGATGGGCGAAGATGCAAGAAACACTGACTCAAGAGCAGATTGATAAGAAATTGGAAGATATCTCATGAAAGAACACAAGAACATTACGGAAGCCCTCAAGATTCTTAAAGCTCTAGGCTTGCCTCGGGCGCAGCAAAATGAGCGCTCCGCTCTGTGTTTACTGGCTTTGCTAAACCTCACGCCAAAAAAGAAGTGGGCGCAAGCTGAAGCTTCATCTCTCGGTATCACACCAATTATGGATTGGGCACGCAAGTACTATCACAAAGATTATGCTCCAAATACGCGTGAAACTGTGCGGAGGCAGACAATACACCAGTTTGTAGATGCTGGTATTGCTATATACAATCCAGACGACCCGTCTCGCCCAGTGAATAGTCCAAAAGCAGTTTATCAGATAACTCCAGATACACTGGCGTTACTCAAAACATATGGCGAAACGACATGGAAAGCGAACTTGAAGACCTACTTGTCTAAACATCAAACGCTAGCTGACCACTACGCACAGGAGCGGGATATGAGGCGCATTCCGATTCAGATTGCCTCAGGTAAGAATATACAATTAAGTCCCGGCGAGCATAGCGAGCTTATAAAGGCTGTAATCGAAGACTTCGCCCCGCGGTTTGTCCCCGATGGTGTCCTAGTCTATGCTGGAGATACTGGTGAAAAGTGGGGCTATTTCGACGATAAGCTATTAGCAAAACTAGGAGTAGTTGTAGATTCACATGGGAAAATGCCAGATGTAGTGATCTACTACCCTAAACGAAATTGGCTTTTGTTGGTAG
>JBAXDW010000219.1:0-2882 GCA_037140755.1 Methanobacteriota archaeon | reverse complement strand
TCGCAGCGACACATGAACGGGTTGAAGCAGTCGAAGAATTAACCTCCGAAGCTGTTCAAAGCTTGCCTGTGACCCATCGATTGTTCTACGACGAGCCTGAACAGGTGACCTTCGAAGCTCATGTAGTTGGGTTACTTGAAGACGGCATAATTCTGGATAAAACGTTGTTCTACCCCGGCGGTGGCGGACAGCCAGAAGACACGGGTTATATTATCGCACAATCCGGAGAGAAAGTCCGCGTGCGTCTAGCGCGACTTCACGGGCATGCGATCATACACGAAGTTGAGGACGTCGCACCTTTTTCGGTTGGCGATCACGTAACAGGTGATATCGACGTTAAAAGAAGACAGTCTCTCGCCGGCCATCATACCGCGACACACATTCTGCTAGCGTCTATTAGAGATGAACTGGGGGGGCACATTTGGCAGGAAGGGGCACAGAAGGGGGTTAAAAGCTCGCGTCTTGACGTCTCGCACTACAAGAAAGTGACTGATGACGAAAGGAAAAAAATTGAGCTTAGAGCTAATGAATTGATTATGGACGACGTAGCGGTAGAGACTCAGTTGATGGACCGCAACAAAGCAGAACAGAAATACGGATTTGCTCTTTACCAGGGTGGAGTGCCGCCGGGGGAGATTATTCGAACTGTGCAAGTCGGCGACGATGTCCAAGCGTGTGCCGGAACCCATATGACCAGCACAGGAAAAGTCGGCCCATTGCGAATCATCAAAACGGAGCGAATACAAGATGGAGTTGAACGCTTTGAATTTGCTGCTGGAGTCGCTGCCGTATTGTACGACCAGCAGCGCGATACGATCCTTAGCGAATCCTCTCATGTGCTTCGAGTCCCAGCAGAACAACTCCCGTTAACAGCTCATCGCTTTTTTCAGGAATGGAAGCAAAGAGGCAAGGAAAATGAAGAGCTAAAGGAGAGTAGAGCAAAGTTCACGTCTTTGGTATCTGAGCATATATCGGTAAAAGAAGCGCAGGAAGCTCTCAGTGCAGGGGATCTAGAAACGGTCTCTAATAGGCTTTCATCGCTGGATGCTGCATTTAAAAGGTTCACTGAGGTTAAAGTCTCTCCGCCAACTGCTACTGCAGTAGCGGAAGCTATGCCCCCCATAGTTCAGATTGTGGAACCAATCGGTAACCACCTCATCAAGATCCTTTGCTGCACTAATGCTGACATGAAAGAGCTTCTGCATACCTCACAGGAGCTGCTAAACGACAACGCTGTGGTTATCCTCGGAGGAGTACGAGGGGGAGAAGCAAGCGTCGTTATTAGGGTGGGCTCGGATGTAGTGAAAAAAGGCTTGAACGCAGCTATAATAATAAAAGAGGCGTGTAGCTTACTTGGTGGTAGTGGAGGGGGGCGGCCTGACCGTGCGCAAGGAGGCGGCCCATACGCAGATAAGATCAACGAAGCCGTGAACGAGGCTAAGAAACTCGTGCGCGAGAAACTTGAAGAGATAGGACAAACAGGTTGACGAAATGAATTTAGAATGTATAGAGTGCGGCAAGAAACACGACCTCTCGACCGTCGTGAATGCGTGCAGCTGTGATGGCCTCCTTGAAATTAGGTACGATCTGTCGGAAGTTGCCTTCAGCTTAAAAGACCGCACAGCTATTCCCCCACACGTATGGAAATATCGCGAACTCCTTCCGATTTCAGGGGCCCCCATCACGCTAATGGAGGGGGGTACGCCTCTCTACAGGTGCAAACGACTTGAAGCAGAATGCGGCGTCAAGGAGCTGTACGTTAAACACGAAGGGATGAATCCAACGGGTTCATTCAAAGACAGGGGCATGACAGTGGGCGTCTCCAGGGCGGCGGAACTCGGGATTAAGATTTTAGCGTGTGCTTCTACCGGGAATACTTCAGCCTCTATGGCGATTTACGCTGCAAAAGCCGGTATGAAGGCACTCGTCCTCTTACCTAGTGGTTATGTAGCGTTAGGGAAGGTCGCCCAAGCGCTCATGCACGGTGCTACAGTGCTCGCCGTTAAAGGCAACTTCGATGATGCTCTCCTTCTCATTCAAAGAGTCTGCTCAGAAAAAGGGTTCTACTTGTTAAACTCAGTAAACCCTTACAGGCTCGAGGGACAAAAGACGATTGCGTTTGAAACGATTGATCAGCTTGCCACACACAAGAATAGGAACGTCCCGGATAGGGTCATCGTGCCTGTTGGCAACGCAGGAAATATCAGCGCGATTTATAAAGGGTTTAAAGAATTCCGCGAACTAGACATCATTGACAACGTTCCGATGATGACAGGAATACAGGCAAACCGTTCTGCTCCGATTGTTGACGCTTTTCGCCGTGGGTTAGCTCGGATTGAACCAGTGGCTGAACCTCAAACCGTTGCGACAGCAATCAGAATTGGCAACCCTATCAACGCCCCAAAAGCCTTGCGAGCGATCAGACAATCTAACGGCGCCGCAGAATCTGTAACAGATCAAGAGATACTCAAAGCTCAAAAAGACCTGGCACGGCTCGAAGGCATCTGCGTTGAGCCGGCAAGCGCAGCTTCTCTCGCAGGACTAAGGAAGCTCATTGCGCAAGGTATTATAGATCGCGAGGAGATTGTTGTTTGCGTTACAACAGGCCATCTTCTGAAAGACCCAGAAGCCATCATGAAAGCCTGTCGCCCACCTATTGAAGTAGATGCGAATTTTGATGCGCTTTATTCCACCCTCTCTGAGCTTGAACGATCTTGAATGAGCCTGGTCAGCCTTAATCGGAGCTCACTGTTAAATCACTAGTTAGCAGTTTAAGGGCAGTTAAAAACGCTATTTTGTGAAGTGTCTTACTATGTCTGAATTTCACCGGTTTCTTTCTGAGTCTCTATCTTAAAAAGTTATATCTGCAACCTGAAGCCTAT
>JBAXDW010000218.1:0-2882 GCA_037140755.1 Methanobacteriota archaeon | reverse complement strand
CCTGACGCGCTATGCCGCAGCGCACAGGCAAGCTCGCACGACTTGCACGCCATACAATTCTTAGGAACAAACTTAACGAGTGAGTCTATACAAGCATCACAGCCTTCGCCGTAATGAAATTTTGATTCGTATACTTCGTCACAATTAAAGCAGCCCATTTCGATTCACCTCATTTAAGAAAGAACGAGTATTTTCTCACCTACCTGCCAGCGTGTTGGACGCTGAGGATTTCCAGCGTCGTGTGATCCAATCCGTAACCTCGAAGCCTATCACGATTTCCTCTCAAACTTTCGATTGAGTTGATTCCCGCCGCGCCAAGGATCTCTTTTAGCTCGATCGACCAAGCTAATAGCAAGTTTGAGACTCGCCGCGCCCCCTCTTCCGGGTCGAGTCGCGACCTTAGTTTCGGATCCTGAGTAGTTATCCCCCAAGCGCATCTACCGGTATAGCATCGTTTACAAACGGTGCAGCCGAGAGCAATGAGGGCAGCAGTGCCTATCTTGACGGCGTCAGCTCCAAGCGCTATCGCCTTTGCAACGTCGCCACTGTTTCGAATAGTACCGCTGGCAATTAAGCTTGTTTCATTTCGTATGCCTTCTTCTCGTAACCGCTGGTCCACACTGGCAATGGCAAGTTCAATGGGTATACCTACGTTGTCCCGAATCACTTTAGGAGTTGCGCCAGTGCCTGCTCGAAAGCCATCGATTACGATCGCGTCTGCGCCCGCCCGACACACACCGCTAGAGATTGCAGCAACGTTATGAACTGCAGCTATCTTTACGAGAATCGGCTTTTTGTATCTGGTTGCCTCTCTTAATGAGTTGACAAGCTGCGCAAGGTCCTCGATCGAATAGATATCGTGGTGAGGGGCCGGGCTTATGGCATCCACCCCTACCGGTATCATTCGTGCTTCTGAGATTTCGTCAGTTATTTTGATTCCCGGTAGATGCCCGCCAATCCCAGGTTTTGCCCCTTGACCGATTTTGATCTCAACCGCCGCTCCGGCTTCGAGATAAGCGGGATGCACGCCAAATCTCCCGCTAGCAACTTGCACAATGATGTGATCTGCATAAGGATAGAGCTTCTTGTGAAGCCCCCCTTCTCCCGAACCCATGGTCGTGCCAGACATCACTGCAGCTCGAGCTAACGCCTCGTGTGCCTCTAGACTGAGGGCTCCGTAAGACATTTGAGCTATCATTACTGGAATTTCAAGTCTGAGCGCTGGCGATAGCTCGGTCTTCAGCTTGATGTCATTACCTATTTCTTCAAATTCCACAGATCGCGGCTTTTTCCCTATATATGTTCGGAGTTCGATTGGTTCTCGCAAAGGGTCGATCGCTGGATTTGTTACCTGACATGCATCAAGCAGTAGATTATCAAAGATGACGCGCTCGAACAATTCATTGCCAGTGCTTGCCAATAGAATAGCCCCTGTTCTCGACTGAGTGAACAAATCTCTTCGCGCGTTTTCGGTCCAAACAGGATGGATGCTCATAGTCGAAGGCGTTCGATGGAGTGTTATTGCATCTTCAGGGCACATGCTGACACATCTCTGACATGCGACACACCGATCGTCAAACGCTTTGACCTTATCTCCCCGCCATTCTAGTGCTCCAAACGAGCAATTCTCAACGCATCTTTTGCACAGCCTGCACCGTCGCTTGTCGATGGCCACTCTAAATTCAGGAACGGAACTAAACATCTCCATTCACCGATGCTACTGTTGGCCCCCCCGCGCCTGGGGCCCAAACGAAGTCTGGATTCTTACAGACTGCCTTAATGGCGCTCTCTTCGCTCGCCATAAATGTATATTCATCCTTTCGAGCGCACACCAGTGGTCTGAGCTTGATTCGGTCCGTGAGCCCAACCATAGTACTTTTTCCCGCTACTCCAGTGAGCCCAGAACCGTTTGCTACGAGGATGCTGGCAGGACCATTAACCATTGCACCGCCGTAGGCAATTCGCAAAGTCTCTAAGACCCTCCTCTTTTCGACTGGCATTCGGTCTATCTGTTCCCAGAATCGAGGAGTTAATGCCTCAGATGCAAGTTCAATGGGTAGTTTATGTCTTCTAACTAAAAGATCCCACAAATAAGCTAACACTTCAGAATCGGTGGAATTAAAGCATTTATATCCATACGACTCGAGAAATCGTTTGTTTGTGCCGTAACTGGTAATTTCTCCATTATGGACGATGCTACAATCTAATATGTTGAATGGATGTGCTCCGCCCCACGAGCCTTGTGTGTTTGTGGGGTACCTTCCGTGAGCTAACCAGAGGTAAGCTTCATACTTTTCCAGCTTGTAAAATTTCGCTACTTGGTCGGGGTAGCCAATAGCTTTGAAAACGCCCATATTCTTGCCGTTTGAGACGACCAAAGCATCGCTTGTAGTGTTAATCCTCATTGTGAGGTCAATGATGTGGTTATCTGCGTTAAGCGCATACTTTTTAGGCACATCTACGAAAAAGCGCCAGGGGAGGTAATCCTGTGAAATACCTGGGACATTTCGCGTTGCAATTTTTTCGTCTTTATAAATGTTGACGTGCTCTTGCAGCATTTCAGCTACTTGCTCTTTCTGATCATAATCCTTCACGAGCATATGCAGAGCGTAACAATCTTTGTATTTGGGGTAAATCCCATAAGCTGCAAATCCCTCGCCAAGTCCATTACATCGCCCATTCATCAAACGAATTCCCTTAGTAATGCCACTTGCAGAAAAAGGTCTGCCGTTTTCATTAACGATGCCTAACGTGCTACACAAGTGCGCCCCCCCATTTCTCCTTTTGATGATGGCTAAGTAGGAACTCTCATTCCGCCTTCACTATAGTAGGAAATCTGGTTCCGCTTTATTATAAATATTTCTAATGACTTGAGTTATTCG
>JBAXDW010000217.1:0-2888 GCA_037140755.1 Methanobacteriota archaeon | reverse complement strand
CATGCACTTCCTGTTTGGATGGGCGGGTGTGTAAGATGCCGTCAGGATTTCTTAGCGACCTAGTTCGATCGTTCCTGGTCGGGTTAACGGGAAAAACGTTAACTATTAAGAGCTCCGCTGAAGTTGAGGTACCTAAAGCCTATCGAGGCGTGCCTATTATTGACCCGGAAAAATGTATTTTGTGCGGCCGCTGCGGAAAAGTCTGCCCGGCTGGGGCTATTGCACTTCGAACGAGTGCATCAGAGAAAACTGTAAGAATATTTGTAGGACATTGCGTATTTTGCAGTGAGTGCGCCATGATATGTCCGGTTTCCGCCATCACTATGAGCAACGTTTGGGATACGGCCGTGATAGACCGACTTTCTCGCGATACAATGAGCGCACGCGAGATTAAGCGTCGGCCGAAAAAGAAAGAGACTCAAGAGCTCAACAGCGAGGCTACAGCGAGTCAAGAATCATCACTTGCCTCTAAAGACACTACAACAACGCCCCCTACAGCTGATGAGATTAGACCAACAAACGAGTAAAAGGGACGTTAAAAACACGCATTGCTTTGCACTATCATCGCTGTTATTTTCCTCAATAATTAACCTAAGCAACGTTTTAAAAAAAAAAATCTTTGTGAATTAATTGTACTGAACATAATATGGACGCAGATCCTACATTACGCGATATTATCATCGTTGGTGGCGGGCCGGCAGGACTAACCGCGGCCGTCTACGCAGCTAGAAAGATGTTAGATGTGCTACTTGTTACGCAGAATATCGGCGGTCAGGCACTCTATAGCCTCGACGTCGAGAACTACATGGGTTACCAATTCATTTCGGGACAAGACCTAATGGATCGCTTTGAAAAACAAGTCGAAAAGTACAACATTACCAAAGTCTTTTCAACGGTAAAAAGCGTCGAAAAAACAGATGAGACGTTCATAACGCACTCGGAAGAGGGCGATGAGTTTCGCGGAAAAACTATTATCATTGCAACAGGAAAAAAGTCGAGAACGTTAAATGCCAAGGGCCTAGATAGGTTGATCGGTCGCGGGGTCAGCTACTGTGCAACGTGCGACGCTCCGCTCTTTATGGACTCGGACGTCGCGGTTGTAGGCGGCGGAAATTCGGCGATTACCGCTGCATACGAGTTAATGAGCATTGCACGTAAGGTCTATCTCATCAATAGGAGCGCCTTGAAGGCAGACGAAATATATTTAGAGAGAATTCGCGATGCCCCAAATATCGAACGCTTTGTCGGTTACGAACTCGTTGAAGTGACCGGAGACGACGCGCTGAACTCAGCAATGCTCCGCAACCTTTCTGACGCCTCATCAGTCACGCTTCCGGTGGCGGGAATTTTCATCGAAATCGGCCTCATCCCGAATTCGGCCGTTGTGAAGGACTTAGTCTCGCTTAACAAAAAAGACGAAATTATCGTCAGTTGCGATTGCTCGACAAGCCTCCCCGGTGTTTTTGCAGCAGGTGACGTTACCACCGTTCCTGAAAAACAAATCATCGTCGCGGCAGGTGAGGGTGCCAAGGCTGCAATAAGCGCTTACAAATACTTATTAAACGAAGGAGAACATGCTGTAATCGGCTATTAAAAGCGGAGTTTTTGGGAGACCCTATGGCTGAGGTAGTGACCGTCAATCTAGATAGATGTGTAGATTGTGGCGTCTGCGAAATGGCGTGCGCCGAGCGACACGGCGGAAAAGCGCGCTTGAGAGTCAAAGACGTGTTACAGTCACGGGGGCTCATATTTGACAACGAAGCGCTCCCTATCGTGTGTAAGCAGTGTGAGAACCCGACGTGTATTGAAGTGTGCAAGCCGAATGCGCTCGTCCAGCAAAATGGTGTCATATACGTCGACGAAGAAAAATGTATCGGCTGTGGAAAATGCGCTAAGAGCTGCCCGTTCAATGCAATCTTCATCGATGAAACACGGGAAACGCCAACGCCCGAACCGCACGAGCCTAGCGTGGTGTTTATGTTGTTTGGCAAAAGAGCAAAGACCGCCGACAGAAGACGCAAGCGAAAGCCCAAAATGATAAAAAGGGCTCTTAAGTGCGACAGGTGCAAAGGTTATCAAAATATGGCCTGCATTGACGCCTGCTATTTCAAAGCGCTCTCCTTGCGAGAGTTAAGCACTCTTACGGACAGCGGAAAACCCGAGCACGCTAGGTTACTAGAGCAACAGCTGACCAAAAAAGAAGTTCCTAGTGAGGTTTGATCGTAACATTTGCGACCCTACCACACGAAGCGGGGACTAGTCCCACTTCTTTTCGCGGTTAACCTTATATCTTGCACACACTTTCCTACTGAGAGGCTACGATGGACGTCCTACTTGTTAATCCACCGGACATCACGTCCAAATATAAGGATGTGTTAGGTCTCACTGCGCCGCCGCTCGGCCTTGCGTATATAGGCGCAGTCTTGGAGAAAAATGACGTCAATGTCACTATTTTAGATGCGCCTGCCCTCAATATGGATTTACAAGGGTATAAGCGTAAGCTCGATAAAATGAACGTGGATCTGCTAGGAGTGCAGACAACGACACCGACGATCAAGCAAGCCCTCGCGGTAGGCAGAATTACAAAAGAGCTAAAGCCTGAGTGCTGTGTGTCGATGGGGGGGTATCACGCGACCTTCATGCCCGAACAGCTCTTACGCGAAAACGACTTTGTCGATGTTGTTGTCAGGAACGAAGGGGAATATGCTAACCTCGAACTTGTCGACGCTCTCGAGAACGAAAAACCTCTTCGCAACATCGACGGCATCAATTACCGAGATGGGAACCGTTTGATACAAACGCCTAAGCGGCGACCTATTGAGGATCTCGATGCGCTTCCGTTCCCCGCGCGACACTTGCTCCCCATGGGCGAATACATGCTTTTTGGA
>JBAXDW010000216.1:0-2932 GCA_037140755.1 Methanobacteriota archaeon | reverse complement strand
CCTCACACACGAAGGAACTGAATTTTTCGTGGAAGGTATTTGGGGAGAAAGTGAACCATGAACTCGTAGGATCACTCGGCAACTTCATTTATCGAACCCTGCTCTTTGCGTACAAGAACTTCGGCCACGTTCCAGAAGCCCCTGTTGACGGCGCGATAATCGAGCGAATAGAAACGACACGCGAGAAGATGGTAAGTGCGTTAAAGGAATATGAGTTTAAGAAGCTCGTTGATGCGGCGATGTCGTTATCAGACTTCGGCAATGCATATTTCCAGTCTAAAGAGCTCTGGAACCTCGTAAAATCTGATAAGGCATCGTGTGCGCGAGAAGTTAAGAACTGCATTCAGCTCGTAAAGGCCTTAGCGGTGCTTTTAGAACCTGTGATGCCGTCGATAATGAGCAAGGTGCAAGCACAGCTTGGCCTGACCTCGACGCATTTCTCTGATGCCACAGTCGAGGTTGAACCGTTGCGGCTTGGTCAGCCAGCGCTGCCGTTTACCAAGATCGACGAGAAAAAGATTGGGGAGCTAGAGACAACACTCAGCAGGAGAATGGCGGGGGTGGCGCAGAAAGCTCCCGCGAACGAGGCTCGCACAGCAGAAGCAACGATCGAGTTCGAAGATTTCAAGAAGATGGATCTGCGGATCGCTCATATCGTAGAAGCTGCAGCAATCAAGAAATCCGACAAGCTCCTGCGAATCACGCTACAATTGGGCGATGAGACCCGACAGATTGTCGCAGGAATTGCTAGAGACTACCCCGCCGAGGAACTCATCGGCACTGACGTTCTAGTTCTCGCAAATGTCCGACCCGCGAAATTAATGGGGGTCGAATCTCACGGCATGATCCTCGCCGCTGAATACGAGGGTAGAGTGGTACTCATTCGACCGTCGCAAAAGGTGCCATCAGGCACCAGAATCAGGTAAGAAGGTGGATTCAGTGGCCAGCTCCAAGCGTAACGAGCGGATCATCATCACGGTAACGGGCGCTGACCATCCCGGGATCGTCGCAGCCTTGAAAAGCCTGCTAGCGACTTCCAATGCCAACATCGAAGACATTAGCCAGACTGTCGTATCTGGAGTGTTCACAATGATCATGATCGTTAATATAGGCTCAACAAACTTTGAGGAGTTAAAAAAAGGACTAGAATCGATTGGAGCAGCTCAGGGGGTGCGGGTCACCGCCCAGCACGAAGACATCTTCCGCTACATGCATCGCGTATAGTTTGGATCTCATTCTTCTTGTTTTCAATTTGCGCGTTTTTTTAGGAATCGTCGTGGCACGGTCGGGCGCGATCTAGTTTTCTTCTCAAAATTGACGCAGCTACGTTTCGCAATCGTCTCGCCGGAGGCGGTCCGGATGGTATATTAGTTACTATGGAATGAGACTCAGATGATTGCTCAGTGCCTTCACCGATCGCCTTACTCATTTGCGCACCACCACGATTTCCCTTGTCAGACTCTTGTGAACGTATTGAGCATGACGCCCCTCAATTGTGAAACCTGCATTTAATATCTCACGCTCAATCGGGTTGTGCGATATCAAAACCGCGCGAGCGTCGCGCTTGAGTACGCGAAGTATCTCACCTAGAGCCATAACCGTCAGTTGATTCAGCGACTGGGCGCGTATGCTGACAGAACGCCCGTATGGGAGATCGGTTGTCACGGCGTCCACACATTCGTCTCTCAACGCCAATCGCTGCGCGTCCTGAACGAGCAGAACGCTCTCGATATCATAATAATCGAGATTCATCTTTGTTCCGACTACCATCCTACTATCAACATCTGACCCTACGACGGTTGCCCCGATGAGTCCCGCTTCTAGAAGTAAACCTCCTGTGCCACAAAAGGGGTCGAATAGGAGCTCTTTTGTGTTTATGCCAGTGAGGTTTACTGCAGCTCGTGCGATCCGAGGTAGCAACACGCCCGGATAGAAATAGGGCCGAAAACGGGGGCGCCGCGATACGAAGTGAGAGCGGTCGATCATTGTTAGCGTCGTGCCGATTATGCAAACGTCTTCGCTGAGCAATGCCCTTACGAGAAGCTGTGGATGGGCAAGGTCGATCTCATATCCGCGCTCAGAAAGCGCCTTCCCGATTGTAGCCTCCACGTCAACGCTTCTTAGACCGTGTCCAATTCGCTTAGCCCGGACAGCGATGCTAACACGAGGTAGCTCAATGCTCTGGGCTACTTGGTAAATGGACGCGAGATTCTGTGCACACATATCCTTCACCTCGATTACTGCGTGCGTCATTGCTAGTCGATTGCCCAGCGTCTGGTCGTAAATTTTGACATCCATAACCAGTACGCGCTCTATCTCTTGCACCACGACGCCTCGGAAGATGGCGAGAACCTCAGCTCTCGGAATGCTTTTACTCTCTCCGGATAGCTCGAATGCAAGTCTCATGTTGTAGTGTCGGCGATATCAGTCGTCCTGCGCGACGCTGTTTAGCTCAAGGCGCGTGACTGCCACTTTTTTACTTAAATTTATGCCCTAGTCGGCTAATGCTGCCTCTCAACGGCTCCCTTCAGCTGTGCCGCTTACGACATGCGTACAACCGTGACACCTTATATAGATAAGATTGCTGTGCACGTGTAATTGCCCAGCAAGAGAGATTTTGGGGCGTTTTTCAAAAAAGCCACCGGTGCCCCTTAACGTTATATATATAAAGCCTTTATAAAGCAACAAAAAAGGGGACGCAATGAAGAAGGACGCAATGAATGGGGACGTAAGCATTGAACCGCGGGACACTATTAAAATTGAAAATGTGGTTGCATCCACAGGCATTGGAAAAGAAATAAATCTGAAGCAAATAACGCTTGCTTTGGAAGGCGCAGATTACGATCCTGGACGGTTTCCCGGCCTCGTCTATCGCACCAAGGACCCGAAGACCGCTGCACTCATCTTTCGATCGGGAAAGATTGTTTGTACG
>JBAXDW010000215.1:0-2936 GCA_037140755.1 Methanobacteriota archaeon | reverse complement strand
AGTCGTAAGCGTACGCCAATAGTTCCATGTCGTTTCCCCGCTCCAGCGGTACCACAGCTCCACCGGCTTGTTCGCCAGCGGATGGCCGCTGCCGTCCTTAAGCTGTACAGATATAGCATGGTATTCGCCGTAATTGACTTCGCTCGGCGTGTAGAGCGAGAGCTTCGTCGTTGTATGCGCATTGACCTTCGTCGCCGTGGTCAGCCCGACCGCCGCACAGACGGAGAGCGTCATAATCGCGACCATTATCAACGCAATCAGTTTTTGTCTCATGTTTTCATCTCTATCGATAGTAGCCCCGAAGACTCACCAACAGAAGCGGTGTACGCACGCACTTCTGTCGCGGGTCACTAGGGGGTCATTTCTTTTTTCGCTCACACCGGTAACGTCTTCACCGGCGAGAACGTTTTTTGACGCCAAACAACTTATTAGCAGAGATGATCAAGGTTGCGGTTAACGTGACAGCAGGAACTGCCCCACGATGTTCAAATAGTCAAAAAATGAATTCGTTCGAACGATCAGACGTCTGTTTGATGACCCCTCTTTTTTAACCACCGTAGTTACAGCCGCTTAACTGGTACCCCCTCTTACTTGGTGGGCGCATCTTTTTCGTAGTGCTGCGCAGCCAGTTCTTGAAACGTGCTGCTGCAACGGCGCTACGGTCCCAATCAAGCATTTTGCAGAGACGCGTGCAAACACGACCTCGAACAACGGTCCGTTCGGGAGCGTAACTGTTTTATCCTTACGTCCTCCCTTTTGGACTAATCTGATAAAAAGTGGTTTCGGACCAATAAAGCTCAATTTGAGAGCTTGTTATGTTCAGAGAGAAAAATGGCTTTGAACGACGTCAAACTAAATCGCATCGACCTCATTTTCTTAGCAGCAGGTGGCGTAATCTTTCTGCTTTTTGTTTTAGACCTACTAGGCACCAAGGTCCTCTTTGACGGCGATGCGAGTGCCGCGAGTTTCTTGCTAAGCGCGCTCCCCCAAAGCCTTGCCGCGCTCTTTGCAATAACCTTCTCCATTTTGATCATCGCTATTGAGTTTTCAGCATCGAAATATACTCCAAAAGTGTTGCATTTCCTCCTTGCATCATTTTTCAAAGATTTTCAAATCGTAAGCATCATCGTATTCTTTATCTCCGCGATGTTTGTCAACTTCATCACGTTGGCCCACGTAAACGGAATCAGCGTCTCCAATGAAATCAGGGTTCTGACGTCACTTAGCGTGGCCTTAACGCTATGCTGCTTCTTGTTGATTTTGAATCTGTTTCGCCGTGTTCCACGCTTCTTTAATCCGGAGGACATTATTGACGACGTCAGCAAAGCGGCACGAGGCGAGAACGAACCACTCAAAAATGCTGAACTTATCAAGATCTTAGGGGACATAGCCAGAAAAGAAACGCTGCAGGGGAATATCGATGTAGCTAGCGACGCACTAGCGGCGCTTGAAGACGTTTCCGTCTGTAATTTCAAGAATCACCGAGATGGGTTGAACGAAGCCGTGTTAGAACAACTTTTTGATATTTCTAAGGCCGCAGTTCGGATCGATGACACGAATATGGTAAGCGAGGTCGTTGAGGCCATGCGTGCTTTGTGTGAAGCTACCATAAATGAAGACAGTAAATATCTTGCGGGGTTTAGGTACCTCAGAGAGATAGGGATGCTCGCTCTTGATCGCTCAAGAGGGATCGTCCATTCCCAACTGTTGTTGTTAGTGTCTCACCTGTTTAGTGATTTGATCTCCTCCGCAAAAGAACAGGAAAGACACACGCAGGCTATGTTTTCAATTATGCAATTTTTCATCTTAGGGAGCTTCTATAATGCAAATCACGAGTCTATTGCGAACCACTTAGTTGAGGATATCACGTCGGTTTGTTCTCAAAAAGAAGTTGAAGTCGCCTATGATGGATTGATAGAGAAGAAAGAGACGTTAAGACCATATTTCGGAGGAAAAGATCCTCAAAATGCCATTAGAGATTTTTACGATGTTTTAATAGCGTACTGAAAATCCCTTAACAGCTATAACTGCATGTCGGGAATATGGCGCTTATCCGAGCACTTAAGGTCGTACAATTCCGCTTTGGCCTTGCCGATAGGGCACTCAGACGAGTGCTTGTCAGGCCCACAGTGCAGGCAGGCATTCTCTAAAGCGTTGAGCGCATCACTTACCTGATCAAAGGAAACCTCTTTTCCGCTGTATTTCCATTTGCTCAAACGATCACCTTTTCTTCCAGACTATCTTAATTATATGGCGTTTTGTATATAAAAAAGCAGTTGTGGCAGGCAATCTCTGATGAATAGGGTGGACTTAATTGCGCTAGAACGTACCTTTATTCAAGCCGCGTTTATGTCTATGTATGTCTATGTAAGTGAGTTTGTCGCGTCTTGTGCCTGCTTCTTCGGGTCCGTTCGACGCTCTCTATCGGCTCTTCTAGTGGCATTGTGTGAACTTAGGCAGCAAAGAGGTTGCAGAGGGCCTGTTTCACCTGTATTCGCGGGGGGACGGATTGCTTGCACAAAAGTTGTTTTGTGCTGACGGTGATAATCTAACTGTAAGAACGTGCTGAAAGTGAAAGAAAAAAGAAAGAGGTGAAGGGGATAACGAAAACCCCTTCACGAGTCTTACGGTTGACCTCTCCTCCTCACTACGTACGCGACGATTACGAGTCCGACAAGAGCGAGCACGACCTCGAAGCCTGGCGTCGCACTCTGACTTGTGGCCGCAGCTGCGTTGCCGATGGCGTAGACGTTGGTATCAGCAGTCCAGCTCCCCACGTAGACTACCCCGTTAACGACAGTGGGGGAGGATACTTCACCTCCAGTCGAGTAGCTCCAGAGCTTCGCTCCGGTTGTAGCGTTGAGGGCGTAGGTGTTGTTGTCATCGCTGCCCACGTAGACGACGCCGTTGGCGACGGCGGGGGAAGATTCCACCCA
>JBAXDW010000214.1:0-2937 GCA_037140755.1 Methanobacteriota archaeon | reverse complement strand
AGCAGCGTCGTCTACATCAACCCTCATTAGTCCTTGGTACAGCAATGAATGGCGCGAATATTTTCACACGCGATACAATAAGATAATCTACCATATGCAGTAATCGTAGCATAAGGCCAAGGCGGAAAAAAACCTTGAATTTCTCCACTCGAAAAGAATGCGCTTAATTGTGACTGTAGTCTACGTGCTGGCCGTATAGGTCTCAGTGGCGCACCTTACCATCCACGAGTCTGCAGGATTTCTTCTTTCGGTATCTGACCGACAGACAATCCTTTCATAGGTAGTCCTAGACCCTTGGAGATTTCTGCGAGCGCTTTCGGATCGTCGAAATTATTAACCGCTTCAACAATAGCCTTAGCCATCACTTCAGGCTGTTCTGACTTAAAGATTCCAGAACCAACGAAAACCCCATCCGCGCCCATACGTATCATAAGTGCTGCGTCGGCTGGCGTAGCGATACCTCCGGCAGCGAAGTTGACTACGGGCAATCTTTGCATTTCAGCTGTCTCGGCGGTTAGGTCAAAAGGTGCTTCAATTTCACGCGCGACGCGGCCAATTTCTTGCTCAGATTTACCTTTGAGTTCTCTAATCTTGCTCATAATTGCGTGCATATGTCGCACTGCTTCTGAAACATCACCAGTTCCCGGTTCGCCTTTCGTACGGATCATTGCAGCGCCTTCGTTAATCCGTCTTAGGGCTTCTCCAAGGTCTCGCGCGCCGCACACAAACGGCGTGGTAAAACGTAGCTTATCAATGTGAAATTGGTCGTCAGCAGAGGTCAAGACTTCGGACTCATCAATCATATCAACTCCGAGCGCTTCCAAAATTTCCGCTTCGACGAAATGTCCAATCCTTGTCTTGGCCATGACCGGTATCGAAACTGCATCGATAATCTGGGATATTATTAAAGGGTCTGCCATTCGTGCCACACCGCTGGCCTTGCGAATATCCGCGGGCACAGCGTGAAGCGCCATTACCGCAACAGCCCCGGCCTTTTCAGCGATGATTGCTTGCTCAGCTGTGGTCACATCCATTATGACCCCGCCTTTCTGCATTTTAGCGAAACCTCTTTTCAGCAACTCGGTTCCACGATGCAGTTTTTCAATGTCCATTTAACTCAACTCTCTTGGCCGAGGGTACGCACACTTGACAGATAAAACTTATGTAGCCGCCTACCGCAAGTGTGATCTGATCCTGTTTTGTATCTCTTCAGCTGCAAAACCTTGGCCGTAATCCTTTTTGTACGTCTTGTACAAATCTGCTAGGTCTCTAAGCTGCATCTTAGAAATAAAAATGGGGCCACATTGCGCCTCGACTAGCTTCTTCAGCCTCTTTGTGACGTCTTGAGCATCTTCGGTGGCTATTTCTTCACTCATACAATCTCAATAAGTTACGCAACTTTTTAATACTTCCTGTCCAGTTATTTAAAAAGGTCAATCCAGCCTTTTTAAGCTGATATTATCGCGTGACGTGTGTTAAATGTTAAATGAACAGTTAAGCCTTGGCGCTCTTGAATATCTGAGCAACAATTTCGAATCAAGATCCTGTTGCAGCTGCGGCAGTCGATTTTGGGCGCGAGAGGAGCAGAATACGTGTGGTGACGCACCGTGTGCGCCTTATACGTTTATCGGAGCTCCCGTTTTGAAAAAGTATGAGCCCGATGATCTTCGGGAATCGTATCTGTCGTTTTTTGAGCGTCGGGGGCATGTGCGCGTCTCTCCGTACCCCGTAATTGCTAGGTGGAGGGAAGATGTGCTGTTAGTAAACGCTTCTATATACGATTTTCAGCCGCTCGTAACCTCGGGAAAGATTCCGCCACCTGCTAACCCACTCACGATATCACAGCCTTGTATTCGACTAAGGGATATTGATGCGGTCGGGAAAAGCGGTAGACACCTAACTAACTTTGAAATGATGGCCCATCATGCGTTTAACGATCTCGACAATCACATCTACTGGAAAAATGAAACCGTGCAGTATTGCGATAGTCTGTTACACGAGCTTGGAGCAGAACCTGCGTCTATTACGTATAAAGAGACCCCTTGGGCAGGCGGTGGTAATGCTGGAATCTCTTTAGAGGTGCTTGTTGGTGGTCTAGAGCTTGCTACGCTCGTTTTTATGGACATGGAGCGGTCAAAAACCGGGACAACGATCAAAGGTGAGAGCTACACGCAAATGAAAAATTCGATCGTTGATACAGGTTATGGTTTAGAACGTATGATATGGGCAGGTAACGGTATGCCTACGATATACGACGCTGTTATGCCAGACATCGTAAACTATCTGATAGAATGTACAGGCCTTGAGCACTCGCTTGAAGACCCCCATTATTCACATATTTTAGCCCAAAATGCTCGATTTGCTGGCATGGTTGACTTGAACGCTTCTAACTTGCTCGATCTTCGTAAAAGAGTTGCTAGGAGCATAGGCATCGATGTTGACGAGCTGGTAAGAATTGTGGAGCCTATTGAGACTTTATATACAATTGCCGATCACTCTAGGTGTCTTGTTTTCATGTTAGGTGATGGGATAGTCCCTTCTAACGTGAAAGCTGGATATCTCGCTCGTCTAGTCATAAGAAAGGTACTCCGCTCGTTGCAGAGTTTAAATTCTGCTATCCCGTTGGAAAAGATCATAGCAAAACAGATAGAGGGCCTAAACGCGTTCCCTAAATATACAGAACGGGCAGACACCGTAATTGACATAATACGAAATGAAACTGAGAAGTATAGCAGCACCATAGATAAGGGTAGGAGGCGTGTGTCAAGCCTGGCGCAGCGTTATCGGGGGCAGAGTTTTCCAACTGCTGAGGTCATTAAGATGTACGACTCTTTTGGTGTGCCTCCAGAGATTGTTAAAGATGTAGCTATGGGGGTTGGTGCGCGCGTTGAACTGCCGGACGATTTTTATTCACTCGTCGCAGCGACACATGAACGG
>JBAXDW010000213.1:0-2955 GCA_037140755.1 Methanobacteriota archaeon | reverse complement strand
CCCCCAACGATTCCGTTTTCATTAGCGATGATGTCGGCAGACCCGTCGATGTCAGGTAGGAGAGCGGTCGTTATGTCGCCAAATCCTTCATCCTCAGCTAAAAACCTCTCAATATCGCGTGAATTCAAAGGATCACCATACGCTTTTCTATCTTAACTACCTTAAAGGATTTCAATATGATCATCGGGATCGTGGGGTGTGGTGTCATAGGGAGCGAAATTTGTCACGCGCTGAGCGCTGACGGCTTCCAGGGAGAAATGCTCTTGATGGACAGACACCTTGATCGTGCGCAGCGTCTGGCAGCTGTGAGCGCCGCTGCAACTGCCGTCATATCGCTGCAACAGATTATAGACCGATCTGATCTCGTCGTAGAATGCGCTTCCGTCCAGGCAGCGCGGGAAATCGCGCTCAATGTGTTAACCAAGGGCAAAGATCTGATGCTTCTTAGTATCGGCGCACTTGTTGACGCAGATTTTCGTCAAAAGGTGTATTTGGCGGCGCGTGCAAACAAGGGTAGTTTGTACATTCCTTCAGGCGCCATTGGGGGTATTGATGCACTCCTTGCGGCATCGCAGGGAGCAATTAAGCGGGTAACGCTCACGACAACGAAGCCTCCTGCAGGCCTTGAAACCGCACCCTACGTAGTAAACAACGACACGAATCTAACCCGCCCCGGCATCATATTCGAAGGAACCGCCGACGAGGCGATTGAAGGTTTCCCGCAGAACATTAACGTCTCAGCGACGCTCGCGTTGGTTGGAGTTGGGTTTGATAAGACGATCGTTCGCATCGCTGTCGATCCTACGTTTACTCGAAACGAGCACATAGTAGACGTTGAAGGGGATTTTGGAACGTTTACCGCCCGATTTGACAACGTTCCGACCGAAAACGAGCGCACGAGCAAACTCGCTGCGTACTCCGCGGTCGCGACACTTAAGAAAATCGCTGATGCGGTTAAGCTTGGGACGTGAGAGAGGACCCCGATCGAGGAATCTGGTTTGCCGGGCTTATGAGAGCACGAGTATACGCATATATCGCCGAGATACGACCTGTGAACTGCCTGATGGCAGCATTTGCCGCGCTCATCGGCATCTTTGTGGGCAGGGCGACACTTACCTACGGAATCATTGGCCCTACCCTTTTGGCGTTTGTCGTCGTTTTTCTCGTGACAGCCGGTGGCAACGTCATTAACGATTACTATGACGTCGCTATTGATAAGGTCAACAAGCCACGGCGCGCCCTCCCCAGCGGACGGATCACGCGAAAGGCCGCTCTATTCTACGCGCTCACGCTTTTGCTGCTGGGCGTTGCAGCTTCAGTTTTTATAAACCCGATGTGTTTCGGGCTTGCCACGTTGAACGCAGCGCTTTTGGTACTTTATTCATGGAAGCTAAAGCAGTCCGCTCTCATCGGCAACTTGTTAGTTGGATACCTAACCGGGTCAGTTTTTCTTTTTGGAGGGGCAGCAATATCCACCATTTTCATTCCGGGGGTGCTCTTTTTAAGCGCGACGTTAGCAATCACCTCGCGCGAAATCGTCAAAGATGTCGAAGACCTTACAGGAGATAAGCGAGCGGGGGCGTCGACGTTGCCCATACGGTACGGGGTCACTCCTTCGCTCACAGCGGCTGCTTTTTTTATGCTTGCTGCCGTCGCTATCAGCCCACTTCCTTTCATAATCTCTGCGTTAGGTTATGTTTACCTCGGAATCGTCTTTGTCGCTGATGTGATCCTCCTGTACGGCGTTGCGCTGTCGCGGAGCGCTCCTTCGACGGCATCAAAGCTTATGAAGTACGGGATGCTTGTCGTCTTAGTCGCCTATGTCCTCGGCGGGATCTGAGCGAAAAAAGGAACCAAAAGGTAAATAGCTCTCCAGTTGAACGTACGTTGCTCCCGTCAGACAGGCGCCCTTACGACGGGGTTGTTAGGGATCATGAAAGCGGATGATACGGCACGCGCGATTCGAAAGCACGTGAAAAGCAACACGTACATCGTAAAGAACGACACCTTTTTTGAAAAGAACGTGCATGTGAGTGGCAACCTTATTACCGGCACGCACGTCGGTTTTTGGGGAGATCTTATCGTGGAAGGGGCGCTCAGTCTGGGCAACAGGTCGACCGTGCGTGGGAACGTAAGGGCTCAAAGTGCCTTTATAGGCAACGACGCTGAGGTTGGGGGCATATTAACGACGATCGATGATACTACCCTGTTAGAAGGCGCCCGACTTCGGGAAATAAATAGCGGCGGAAGCGTTGAAATCAAGCCTGAAGCGGTGATTGACCGCATCGTCGCAGAGGGAAACGTCGATATAAGTGGAAAGGCGAACATCGGCGTCATCTCGACAAAAGGCAAAGTCATCGTGCGAAAGGCGTAGGAGGCGCCCTGTTGGGAAAAGCGCGAAGGTGGAAGCTACGGCGTAGTTTAACAGCGAATTTACGTATCGTGAAGTTTCAAACTGTAGTTGCCGCTTTTCACCATAGCGGTAAGCACCGCTTGGCCGAAAGAAACCCCTCCGTCTCCCCGAGGCACCTTTGTGTTAGTAAAGAGGATGAAGCCGTGCGCGTCGCACATCTCGTCCACGGTCTTAACGATCGCTTTGTTGTAAGCGACGCCTCCCGATAAGCCCACATTCTTTGTTCCCGCTGCCTCTGCTGCTTCCACGGCGATCGTCGCGATGCCTCGCGCAAGCGTAGCTTGGGCAGAGGCGGCAATGTTTTTTGTGCTTTTGTGCTCCTCTTTCGCATGGAGTACTTCAGCGAGCAACGGTCGCGTGTCGAGGACCTGTCGTCCGTGGTAGACTGCTATTTCGACGGGCAGTGCGACGTCTGGATGTCCGTAGTGTGCAACGCCCTCCTACGTCATTGCGGGCTCGCCATCATGCGTCCGTTTTTGGCAGACTCCTAGCGGTGAGGAAACTGCGTCAAGCACTCGCCCCGTGCTAGAGGTTTTCGGCAC
>JBAXDW010000212.1:0-2966 GCA_037140755.1 Methanobacteriota archaeon | reverse complement strand
GCCCCTTCACGAATTATGACCGTATTGATTCCAAAATCAGTAAAAATGCCAAACAATGTGACGAACGAGATCACCGTTATATAAGTGCCAAAGTCTGAGATTGGGAGTATGCGAGCGATATAGATCGTGATAACAAACGAAATCACGGCCGAAATCGCATTTCCACCAAACAAAAGCCCCGTGTTTTTAATACCGCGTATAAGTGATCCACGTTTTAGCTTGGCTGTCTTTTCGCCATTGGTTAGTTTCATCTGATAGTGCCACGTCCTTAGTTGATTGAAAAAAAGTGAGCCGAAATAGATAGGCGCGGCCGGGGCAAATTAGCTGACGTTTGCAATGCTTCCATAAATCTCCTCAAGTCGGTCGACAACGGCGCTCCACGTAAACCTCTTGATGACTTTAGCCCTGCCTCGAATACTCTTCTCACGTTCTAGATCTTCATTGTCGAGAATATCAATGATATTTCCAGCAAGAGCTCGGATATCTCCGTACTTAAATATTCTGCCAATGTCGCCGACGACGTTAGGAATCCCCCCGACGTCTGATGCAACGATCGGGGTCCCGCAAGCCATTGCTTCAAGAAGGACGATGCCAAAAGCCTCCCACTCACTCGGCAGAACGAAAACGCTGGCAGCAGCATATCCTGACTTAAAGAGCTCAAAGCTTTCTATATGGCCTGTAAACACGAAATAGTCATCGAGCCTATTGGCCCATATTTTCTTCTTGAGCCTTTTCAGTACTCCCCAATCTTCTCCGACAATGACGAATTTCGTTTTCGGGTGCTTTGCGACGACTTCATAGGAAGCGTCGATGAGGTGCTCTAGTCCCTTGTTGTCTGCTAGTCTTCCAGTAAAAAGGACAATCTTCTCATCGTTACCTATCCTATATCTGCTTCGGAAAGGCCGGCCGTCAGGTATTGGGGTCCAGTCTTCTATGTCTAGTCCATTTGGAACGGTCACGCACTTTGTTAGGGGTGCGAATCTTTCAATAAAAGGCCTCTCACTATCTGTGACAACGAGTATCGCATCGACCATTTTGTAAACACGACGTGAAAGAAAGAGATCATCGACGCCCATCAGGAATCGCGAGACCGCTGATTCCCGGTTCGCGGGTGGATGAAAATGAGGTGTGACAGCGAGTGGCATCTGGTATTTTCCGTGTTGACGCCCGCGCTTCAGCTTAGCTGCGGCGCAGGCGAAAATCTGGTAGTACCTGTGCGAATGGGCGTGGACGACATCGGCGTCGGTTTCGAAAATCTTCTTTATCAGGCCTGGGATTGTTGGATAAGATGCATAAGGGAATGGGTATCGTTTCACAGGCAGTCGAAGCACTCTCACGCCGTTGACGTAAGTGTCTGCAGCATAGTCTTGAAAGCATTGCCATGGCACCTGTGTTTTGAGGTTTGTTGTATATACGGTGACGTCGTGACCACGTTGCACTAACCGCTCGGAAATCTTTTGTATATGCGTCTCCACACCGCCGGGAGCGAGATATCTGATGCAGACTTGTGCTATTTTCAACGTCATCACTTATTCTTCGCGACTGGAACTACGATTAAGCGATTTTTTGCAGCAGACAGTAACACGCTGCAAGCTGTATTTATTTGTAATAGGACGAACAGATTATTGCTGACTGTGAGTTTTTCGTGATTATTAAGGCTAAGCGGGGGTCAAACGCACTCGCACAAGGACCGAAACAAACGTCACTCCTTGCAAAAAGCACGAATACCAACCAGTAGCAGCGAACTAACACCTATAACTCAGAAACGATTATGGTTTGAGATTGTAACGCATTATTGGCTTATGAAAGTTACCGTTATAGCCCCTTTTCCCAAACAAAAAGATGGGATACCAAGAGTCGCCGAGGAACTGCTTAAAAGAATAGCCGACGCAAATCAAGTAGACTCAGTTTCGCTAGTAGTTCGCAGAGGCATGGATTTTGTCAGCCCTTCCCTTCTCACGAGTCAAAAAATCTCGCTTTTTACAATAGCACGTTTCCTAACGCCTCAGACTATGGTCAAACTCATCAGGCTGTATAAGTTAAGTGATGTGGTCCTATTCCTAGCTCCGCCTTGGGATGTGCTCGACCCGTTAGAAGCCCTGTATTTTTTTCTTCTTCTTATCAAATACGGTTTTTTGCCCCGATCAAGATGGGTTCAGATGGTGCACGATTTCATCCCTTATGTTTTTGCTGAGGACGGAACCCAAGGCAGGCGGACGATAAAACTCCTTAACACATTTCAGAAGCACTTCAGTGGCGTCCCTGAACGATATATCGCGGTTTCGCAATCGACGAAGAAGGACGCGATGCGTTTTTGGGGTTTACAAGCAGGCAAGGTTGTAGTTATTCACCACGGCCCGTTCGTCACCCCAAAAGCTCCCAGAGTTGATTTCGGAAGTAAAAAGATCCTGATCGTGTCTGATATATCTCCACGGAAAAACCATCTCAGGCTGATACAGGCGTTTAAACGCGTACAAGAACGAGCTCAAGGCCCTTTGGAGTTGGTCGTTGCTGGTTATACGAGAACTGCCATTCCTGAACTTGAGGATATACTCCAAGACGTTGCCAACCGACGCGAAAATGTCAAAATCACATTTGTGGGCTATGTGCCTGACTCTGATTTATTGTCTCTCTACGCTCAAGCAGACGTCTTCGTTTATCCCTCCCTCTATGAAGGATTTGGACTCCCCGTACTCGAAGCGATGGCGTGCGGGTGTCCTGTGATTACCTCGAACGTCTCCTCATTACCCGAAGTGGTCGGAGAAGCAGCGCTTCTTGTTGATCCCTATGACGTTGAAGCGCTCGCACAGGCAATGCTCACTGTGCTCGAGGATGACGAATTAAAAAAAGAGATGAGTAAGAAAGGCATAGCACAAGCACAGAATTTTTCGTGGCAGAAGGCCGGCGATGAATTGCTGGCGGTTTGTTGTGAGGTGGCGGATAAAGCCAGCCCAGCCACAACTTGA
>JBAXDW010000211.1:0-2970 GCA_037140755.1 Methanobacteriota archaeon | reverse complement strand
TTTTGGCGGATTTCTTTGTAATTGCTCAACAACGTACAATGCCCGATTTTAGTACCGATGTGCTCAATCACACCGAAAGAATAAACAACATCGAAGAATCCAGCGGGAAATGGAAGATACGATGCATCACTGCAAAAGAAATAGTGTGAATCGTAGCCCAGTTGCGTCCAGTATTTCGATGCGTACGCGAGGTCTATCCCATATGACTCATATCCTTTCCCTCGTAGGATAGGAATCTCCGCGCCAACCCCACATCCTGCGTTAAGCACCCGCTTGAACGGCTCGCTAATAAGAAAGGGCACAAGCCACTCGTTACACACTCTAGGACCATCAGCCTCCTGCGTTTTTGCATAGGCATCGTTCTCACAATCGATTGATCCGGTAGCTTGGCCAATTGTAAAGTCTAAAAATCCATTTTCATTTGGTCTGTAACTTAGCCCACAGTCAGAACAAGTAAGGCTGCTAGCGGTTTCTATGAGGCCGTTATGGCACTTTGGACAAACTATTAGAGTCGACAGCTTATCGAAATTCAGTGACATTGGTTGACCTTGGCGCTAACACTAAAGGTGGGTCTCAGATAAATTGAGTCTATCTGCTATATGAGATAGTTTTACCGATCAAGTCCGGTCCGCAGGACAGCCGCGATGGATACCACCTCCAAACCTTTTTCCGAGTGCATTCAAAACTAGTCATTTCGCACCACAATCCAGGAAAGCACAAAAAAGCTCATCACGGGCGTACGAGCCCGCCCCCGCTCAAGTAGAAGACAAGCAATAACAAGATGAAACAAATACAAAAAAACGTCTGCTTTAAGACGGTGCCGAGTATTCCTTTTTTAGTAAAACGCGCTCTATCCGAACAAACATCGTTTCTCTGAGTGCCATCGTTACATGCAACAAATCGTTGAGAGCACGACTTTCTTGAATCGCTTGCAAGCCGATCAACTTTATATGTAGTAATACTGTTCCAAAAACTGCATGTTTGCTGTCTTCCAAAGAAATGATGGGACTCTTGTGCGCGTTGACGATTTCGAGCACAAGGTGTGCACTGACAATCGCACATTCTATTTTGATGGAGCAATCGATGGGCTTGTGCGGAGCGATTACACCGTCGAGGACAAAATAGAGGTGCCCGATGTGGTTAGCAACCTCAGTAGTTGCTTGCCTCGCGTCAGTGGACGGTATGCTGGTGTGTCTATTCGAGACGGAACGCTCGATTTTGCAGCTAGTGACATTGGCGCAGTACAAGAGCTCTACTATACGATGACCGAAACAGAAGTTATCGTATCGACTGACTTTTTTGAGCTCGCAAAAGCTGAGGGACAGCTAGAGTACGACGCTTCTCAGGTGCGTTATTTTATTAAAGAAGGACATTGCCGCAAGGGGAAGACGACGTTCGATGGGGTGTATCGGCTCCCCCCAGGTGAGACGTTGGAATGTGGTCCAAATGGAGTGATATCAACAAAAAGCTACATTGATCATTTTCAAGGGGTTAAAGTGACTTTTGACGTCCTTAAGAACGCGATTAACGATTCAGTGGAGTCCATTATTAAAAACGACCCACACTTCGAGGAAGTCGTCTCATTCAGTGGTGGGGTGGACTCCTCTGTTTTGCTATCGTTAATTAAAGGCATAAAAGACGCTACGACCGTTACCTTTCGTTTTGTTCCGTCAACTAACTGGAATCAACCGGATGTAATACGAGCAGAGAGAGCGGCAAGAAAATTGCACGTGGCACAAGAGGTTGTCGACGTAGATTTAAACGAAATCCAGCTCGATTATCTAGAGGAAATAGTCCCGTTGATGCCTTTCGCTGCACATCTTGGCATAAATGTTAGAAAGGTTTTTGAAACGTTAGAAAATCGGAAAAAGAGGTTGTGGAGCGGGATAGATCTCGACATGTTGTATTGTTACGGGGCAACGACTCGGGGCCTCATAATCAATCGTTTCTTGGTTTCTGATGTATACGGCAGGATGCTGATCGGTGTCACTGGCTATCCGAGATACCAACTGGTCAAAAAGGCGCTTGACCTATCGCTCGTGGGACTATATCGGTTGATTCGTGCACAACGCATTCAAACCCCAAACACGGTTGGAGCGCTTGTTGAATATTTGAGTGAGTCCCATGATGACCTGGCTTTGCGAGTCGGCGGGGAGCAAAACGACCGTCAATCACGGAATGTTGAGACGTCCGAAAGCATCAGCGTAGGCGACCTAAGAAAATTACTATTTGACGAAGTTCACGGCGCTCATGTCACGGGGAATAACCACAAAATTCAGCTCCTAGGTGCTAAGCTGAAGAAGACGGAGTGCGCTCTTCCTTATTCAACGCCGGCTCTCGTTCACTTGCTCAGAAACCTAAACTTGTCCTGGCTCGACGTACTGCTTGCCAAGCGACTCATGTATCGTTACGCCCGCGAGCTTGGTCTATATCGAAGTGATTTTCGAGTCGATACGCCCCTCCAGACGCCGAGGGGCGCTTCTCAAAACTGGTCGCGAACCTTTGAATCCACAAGTTTTGGGACGGAACTATGCCAGAAGACTGCGGACTTAGCGACTCAAATCGGCTTTGTCCTCGATGTAACAGATCTAACCAGGTGGGAAAAACAGTTAGGGTTATTGTGGATAAACAACGTGCGTGAAGAGCTGGGCCGTATTGGTGTAGTGACTAGATGGCCAATATTCACAGGAGAACACGCACGAATCTAAACCGCGCGCGGTTCAACCTCACATGGTGGCGTATGGAACTCGGTTAAGTAACAAACGGTGATCGAACATTACTCACGCTTCTCTCTCGAAAGTTTGAAGTACGTTCGCCCATGTCTCAACAGCGCTTTCGAGACTAAACTCACTTTCAACCATATTACGAGCGTTCACGGATACTTGTTTGAGCCTCGAATTGCCCAACGTCTCCAAAATACCTTTTAAGATGCATGCCGGTGAATTGTCGCGAAGCAAAAAGCCGGTTTCT
>JBAXDW010000210.1:0-2984 GCA_037140755.1 Methanobacteriota archaeon | reverse complement strand
GGCTCCTTAGTGAACTCGTTGGAAAGAGCGTTGACGTGCTCATCACCCCTGAAGGAACGCACGTACACGGCTGGTTTTTCGCCACAGTGCTCGAGCACGCTAAGGGAGTTCGGGAGTATCAGGTTGTGCAAGAGACGATCGACACCGTAATGATCAGAATCGTGCCGGACGATGGATTTGACAGCCATGAGATGGACTCAATCAGGAATCACGTGCGCGAAATAAGCGCCGGGTGGAACGTGGAGTTCACACTGGTCGACCGCATCGACCGGACGCAGGCCGGGAAGTACAAATACATCGTCAACCGCGTCAGCAGCTAGCCAGCGTGCCCCGTCTTGCTCCACCGATGACTCGCGTTTTTGTGTTTGTCCGTGTCGTACCAAACCGTCCAGCGGGAACAACGTCGTATCAACCATTTATCCACGGCTTGGGCTCCACCCTTAACGTCCACAATGAATGCCGGCCACACGGCGATCCTGGCGATCCGTTCGTCACGGATAGTACGCGCTCACCGTGTTGGACGCATACACCTTATCATAGCTGTCCAACGTGCGATAAACGCGTGCGTCCTTGTCATAGTACTCCAAAGCGCCGCTCCAGCTAGGCGAGTGAACGTATTGTCCATCGGCGACGGGGTACAGCTTCAACGGCCGTTTGGCAAGTTCACCCTGTCGTATAAGAATAAGGTCATTGCTACTGCTATTGTTTACGACGAATATCGCATTGAACGGGTCTATCTGCAGTATTTGAGCCGTCCCGCTATACTGTGAATATCCGATGTAGCGGGTCGGGAGATAGTCTGACATCACCAACCCCGCTGCATTACTCGCGACGGTGTTGAAGCTTGCATACTCACTCTCTTCAAAGTAGTACGTGTAAAAATTGCGCTTCACGAGCGGATTGTCCGAGGCGACAAAGTCGTTCGAGACTGACGCCAAGACGAGCACGGAAAAAATGGCGATGACGATGATCTTCGACGCATTTCGACGGGATTTGTAATACAAAGCCGCAAGGCCTGTCGCTGCCGCTAACGTGATGAAAATAAACGCGTAGTCCTCTAATCGTTCGAGTTGGAGGTTCCGCGCGAGCTTGTTCACCAACAGCGCTGGACCAGGGAATGAAGCAAAAGCGAGCACGACGGCAACGAGACTGAAGATGGTGAGCAGACACCACTTCCGTGACTTCAAGAGGAAGAAGGCCCCAAGGAGGAGGAGGAAGAGCAAGGGGGAGTACTGCACATAATTTAACAGCTCATTGAGCGGCATAAGAATGGATTTCGTTAAGACGCCGGTCGGAGCGGCGCTCGTGAGATTCCCTATGAGGTCTTCGATAAGGATTTGAGCGAAGATGTACCAATACACGAGGGTCATGGCAACGGCAACAACGAAGTACCGAGGTGAAAGAAACGAGCAATCGCGTTCTTTGAGGAGGAGCCTGTACACGAGGTAGATAAGCAACAGGATCCCAATTATGAAGATAATCGACACTGTGTGATACATTATGATGGCGCCTGTAACGACGAGAGCGAGCGCGAATATTCGCTCATCGTTCTTGTGGTCTAACAGCAACAGAATCAGGACGACCATAAACAGCGCAACGACGCTTCGCGATATAGAGCTCATGCCGAACCAGATGAACGAACCATTAACGGTGAGGATTAGTGACGCAAGCAGCGCGACGCGATTGTTGTTGATGAGCCGGCGCGCCAACAAAAAGATACCCAGCGGGAGAAACGCGTAGATAATCCCGTTGAACAAAAACATAGCCTTCCAAACAGGAATGGTGAGGCCGGTCGCCTCATATGCATAACTCGTCAGTATGTGCCATAATGGGAACGCTTCGTAGACGCTAAACACATCCGTGACGTGGTGCCCCGTGAGAATGGTGTCAACGTAAAAGATGTGCACGAGCACGTCAGTGCGGCCGACGAAGTAAAAATACTTGAGACTGACGCCCCAGAGGAGACTGATGCCCAGTAGCGTAATCTGAAGCAACATTAAGCTCCTTCTCGCTCGGGAAGAAACGTCGAACGCGACAATCTCCACAAGAAGGACCGTGGCAGCCGCCGTAATTAAAAAGAAGTAGCCAGTAGGTCGAACGTCAAAGAGCACCAGCGTGAGGAGTGAGGCAGCAAAGAGTGCCGCGAATCCAATGACGAGCAGGGTAAATGCCCTAGAAGACTGAGAAAAGCGCTCACGGTAGGGGGCTCGCCTGTAAATCACGTAGATAACGGGCGCCAGCACCATCGGAATCGCGATGTAGAAACTCAGCAACACATAGTTATACATCTTTAAAAGGAGGGAAAGACCAGGTCCAAGAATCCCTGCGAGCGGTATGACGACCAGTGCGAGCTTAAGAAGCAGCTGTCGCGGGTCTGTCTTCAGCATCCTCAGCAGAGTCTTCAGCACCCGCAGCGAAGGCCAGTGTAGTGCGACTTTCATGGTGAGGCGGCCACCCGCTTTCGTTATCAGACGCGCGATCGAACGGGAAGCACAATTTTGGATTCGTTTCGATCGTTATATGTTTTTTGCCGTGCGTCGCATCGAGCTATCAGAGAAAGAGCCCGCATTGCGCGAGGTCGACGTCTTTACACGTGAAACGCGCTTTCCTGCGGACGGCTAAGTGTCAAGGTAAGATCTGACGGCTCGAAACGTCTTATGAACCGTGTTCAGCCTTCAGACCACGTATGAGTGGGTCGCCTCGAAACGACGAGGGCGCGCCGTAAGCGAAAGTAGCTATAACCCAAAACCCAAATTAAAAAAAATAAACGCTTCAAAAACGAACGTTTTTTGAGTACCATTCAGCGATTTCTTCCCCGCTTGTTATCCACGCACCTTTTTGAACACAGTATTCGAGAAGGTGCTCGTAGCATTGTAACCAGGCCTTTCGTAAGGGGAAGTCGAACAAGAAGCTGTGCCACAGGAAGGTGACTATACCTGCGTGTCGTTCAACGACGTCTATAACCCTTTTTGCCAGGGCAGTAG
>JBAXDW010000209.1:0-3000 GCA_037140755.1 Methanobacteriota archaeon | reverse complement strand
CGTTTGACACCAAGGCTCTTGAGCACGTTTGCGAATTGGTTCGACAGGAGCTTCAAATCGAGAAACGTGTACTTGCGCGCGCCGTCAGGGCCGTCGTAATAGAGGGCTACCTTATTCTTACGCCACCCCTCGACGTGCCGGTCGATCGCTTCGTGCGCGACGTTCACTCTGCCCGTCTCACTCCACGTAAACTCCTTTTCAACGTCTTCGAAGCGAAATTCGGCACATGCCTGCTCGTAGTCCGGCATGTTGCCCGGCCAGTGCTTCTCGATGATCTCTCGTTCACCCACGGTTTTTATCGTCCACTTGTTATCCAATTGGTTTGCCAATGTACTACACCTCTCCTGAAGACCACCTTCAGTCAGTCTTAATGGCTAGATTGTTAACTATCACTATTAATGATGTCCTATGCTCGCGCTGTTTTTACTTATATTTTGTGATGTTTTGTGATGTTTTGTGATGTTAATAGTAGTCGCTAAGAAAGACGCGGAGTCCGCAGCGCTAACTACTAGGTAAGAATTAGCCGCCAAGACGCTTCCAGCGAAAAGAGAGAGCTTGACCTTCATCAACCAGCGAAAGCCTCACTTGACCGTCGTTGAAGCGCGACTTTCTGCAAGCGTCTTCGGGAGATCCTTTATTTTACTTCCTGGGTTAAGCGTGTTTGTTGTGATAAGCGCAAGCAGATCAAACTGTTGATTGCCCTGCGAGTTAAAGCTCACGTGGACGCTGTACGTTCCGTTGGCATACGTGATAGGGGCGTCCTGCACGGTCCACGTGTCGTTCCCGGCGGGTTTTACCAAGACGTAGAGGTACTGGTTACGTTCCATTCCCGCGTACGTTCCGGTTAGCTCCGCGCTACGGCTCGCTGTCGATGGCACGCTGAGCGATACTGACGCATTTTGCCCTGCAGGGGCGGTTGCGTTGCGTGGAGAGGGGGTTGGAGTCGGGGCTGTCTGAACAAGGAACGTCGTGGTCGCATTCGAAGCGGAGTAATCATTATCACCGGGAAATGAAGCAGTAAGGATGTGCTTGCCGAGCGACAGATTTTTGGTCTGATCCATCGTCAAGTTTAGGGCGGCAAATCCCCAAACGGTTCGTGACGTCTCTCTGTGCACGTTATCTATTGACCAAATGATCTCCTTGTTGTCCAAGCCCTGACCACGCGTTACGTTAAGCTGGCACGAAAACGCGGCGTACTCACTGCGATTCACCGCAGCTGGCGCATCGATCTTGAGCGTACTGGTAGCGGCAAAAGTAGCGATCGTAGGGCTTTCGTGCGCTTGCTCTAGGCACCCTACGGTGAGCGTTATAAGTAAAATCGAAGCTGCGACGACAGAGAGCTTAAGCATTACATATTATACTCCCATTTCAAGAGATAAAGATTGTGAAAGCTTTGTCGAGCACCATACTTTATGTAGGTGAACGCAAAGTTGTAAGGTGGTTGCATGGACCCGGCGACCGGCGAACGATAGGCAGCGATGACGAATATGACTCAAACGAAAAGGCCTTTTGAAGTGTTGTCCCGGAATATCGGAAAAGGCGTTTCCGTACGCTTGAAAGGCGCACAGGTGTTCAAGGGGACGTTTTTAGGTTACGATCCGCACTGGAATATTTCGCTTGCCGAGGCCGAGCAATGCAGAAACCACAAGCGAGTGACGCTCGGGAAACTTATACTGCGCGGCAACAACGTGCTTTACGTTTCTGAGCTGGACACCGACTAGTGTCACGTGTGCGACGCATCGTCGAGAGGCTATCAACGTGGATCTTCCTAACGACGTAATGGAGTTGCTCAACGATCGTGAGGCCGTTAAAACGCTCGCGACGATTGCCGATGACGGGACGACGAGCCTAGTGGCCGTCAAAGCTATCAGAGCACCTGAGCCAAATGTTATCGTACTCGCTCAGGTAATGGCGAAACAACTTTACAGTGAGCTCCTGCACCATATGGACACCGGCAGATTGGTGTCGATCTTATGCCTTTCAGCGCGAGAAGAGCATCACGTCGCCTATCAGATAATCTGTAGCGTTAGGGAGTTTCAAAGTGCTGGCCCTCTTTACGAAAAGTTCCTCGACGAGTTACGAGCTCGCTACGTCGATCTTGATGGCGTCTGGGTCTTAGATCCCGTCGATATTGTAGATAGGTCTGCCAGTTTCGGTCCGGGAACTCGAGCGTTGTAGCAAGCAATTCGGCCGCATGAACGCCACAAGACGCTCGACTAATTTTGCGGCACGATCATGAAGCGCCGCATATGCTCGCTGACATACGGAATGTACTCGATCGTTTTCGAATCTTCTGCGCCTATCTTATGCTGCGTGTTATACGCGTGGTCAAAAACGATGTTGTTAAGTTCGTCTTCGAGCGCCACTGCGAGATCTGCCAGCTCTTGCACGCCGTAACGCAATGCAGGCTTTAAAGCGACGCGAACACCGGACAAGAGCGCTGCGTCATCAAAGAAAAGCGTTGAATCGTTAATGCAATAGCCACACTCAGCGCAAAAGAGCGATACGTAACTCTTCATCTCCGTTTCCATTTCCGAAAGGGCCGCCTCGAAGAGTGGGCGAAGTCTCTCAATATTCATTAGATGTGCCTCGATCCTGACATACTCTCGCGCTAAAGCAGCGAGGTTCTACGGTCTGAGATTAGCATTTCGCTTGAAACCTCAGTTGCCGCTTTAGGGGTATCAGTGCTCCCCTCGCTCGAAACTCTTTCTCCGAGCGATTGACCAATACTAATGTTGAACGCTGCGTTAGCGTCCGCGTGGTCAACGTGTCCACAATCTAGGCTAAGACACTCAAATGATTTATTGACGCGCTCTCCGAGACTAGCGCAGCGCGAACAGCGTTGCGAAGTATAACGGGCGTCTATGTATTCGACAGTTACGCCGCTAAGTTTAGCTTTATAATCTATGAATTGCTGAAGCTGTGCTTCGTTGACTGAACGTGGTTATCTACGGCAAACTGAGCGACTTCTTTAGCCTTCGCTAGTTCGTCGCTGAAGTC
>JBAXDW010000208.1:0-3022 GCA_037140755.1 Methanobacteriota archaeon | reverse complement strand
GGATTATGCAAGCCCTATTAGCAGTGTTGACCCGTAAAGACTGATAAGCAAAGTTGTGCAGACACGGCAATGGTCGAGCGCTCTCAAAGACCGTGTTAATCGAGCTCACGAAGCCGATTATTTTGAAAGCTAAGCGGCTTCCAGATAGTCGTTCGCTGATCTCTGATTGCTCGGGCATGGACAGTCCCTGAACGTGATCGCTCTTTCGAGCCACCCTTGTTCTTACGCCCTCCGTTAAAGCCAAAGCCCTAAGGACGTTTTTTTTCTTTCTCGTAACTGTCAGACGTAAGAAGTCGCAGAGTCAAAGAGCTTGATCCTAGTGGGGCTAGCATTTCACAGCTTCTTTCTAAATCGACCGCGATTCAAGCTCTTCTTAGCTCGCAGACACTCAAGAGCTTCGTTAAGTGTTTAAGCCAAAAATTAGGTGATTGCCATCGATGCCTAGATTAACGTTGCACCTCAAAAAGATCGCACAAATACCTTCTTATAACATCAACTCAATAGTGATAGGCAAATCAATAATGGTGATTACGAATTCTATGAAAGATCCGCTTCTTGAACTCGCGCTTATTAACGCGGTGCAGCAACCAATTCAACTGTCCGCAGTGAAATTTGCCAAAAGACTCCAAACAAGTCCCATGACTGCTTCGCGACGACTCAAAGAACTTGAGGATAGTGGATTAATTGCTCGAATGTTCTCAGGTAGATCTCAAGCTATCATAATTACCGAGAAGGGATCCAACGCCCTAAAAGAACAGTATCTAGCATACAAAAGCATTTTTGAGTCAAAACCTGCGATCGAATTGAACGGAATCATCGAATCGGGCTTAGGAGAGGGTAGGTACTACCTCTCGATTCGCGGCTACGCAAGACAGTTTGAAGCTCGGCTAGGTTTCAACCCATACCCCGGCACGTTAAACGTCAAGCTAGATGATGAAAGCGCCGCAGCCCGAGTGAGATTAAGCAACCTAGTGCCCATCTATATCTCAAGCTTCAAGACTAGCAATCGCACTTATGGCGGTATCAAGTGTTATTTGGCTTCGATTGGGGGGATCGACGGCGCAATAATCGTCCCCGACCGCTCGCACTATCACAACGATGTAATCGAAACTATTGCTCCGGTTTCAATAAAAAAGACTCTCAACGTTGATAATGGCGGTTTTGTTAAGGTAGTGGTGATATGACCGTAACAGAAGCAATAAAGGCAGTAAAGAAAGGAGAAATGGTACTTATTTACGACTCGGAAGATAGAGAAGGTGAAACGGACATGGTAGTCCCAGCCATCTCAACGACGCCTCAACAAGTGGCGAGAATGCGCATCGAAGCTGGTGGGCTCATATGCGTCGCCGTTTCTCCAGAAGCTGCTGAAATGCTATGTCTGCCGTTTATGGCAGACATCTTAAAATTTGTGAGTTCTAATGGGCGAGGTTTAAAACTCGATTCTGTATGCGAGAAGCCCGGAGATCTTACTTATGATACGCGATCCTCCTTTTCAATCGCCGTAAATCACAGAAGCGTCGGCACCGGAATAACTGACATAGATCGTGCGCTGACGATTACTCAGCTTGGCATAGCTGTAGAAAATGTGACACTTCGCCATCAATTTAACTTCGGCGCTAATTTTCGCTCGCCAGGCCACGTTCCGTTGCTTCGAGCAGCGCAAGGGCTAATTTCAGAACGAAAAGGACAGACAGAGCTCTCAATAGCCTTAGCTGAGATGGCGGGGATCGTCCCAGCAATGGCCATGTGTGAAATGCTCGACGCACGAACCGGTAAAGCCCTCACGAAACAAGATTCGACGAACTATGCAAAGAGAAGCGGACTCGCATTCGTGACGGGACAAACAATAACCGACGCATACGAGCGCGCAGAGTAGTTCCTTTTTCTTACTTACGTCCTTCAAGACGTGACTTTGCGCTAACCTAGAGCAACTCAAATCTGGCTCATCTTCAACAAACAACTTTCTGACCTGATGCGCGAGACCAGTCATCATATCTTCATGTAAATGTTACTTTTCCGGCTTATAATGCAGCTCAGTTAAGAGATATTTTGGAGTATCGCGTTGAACAGGCGGTTTGTCCCAATGCGTTAAATGATGAAGTGATTCCGTTATGCAGCATAAGCAGCACAACGAAACGGCGGTGCCCGATATGCGCTTGATTTGCTGTCAACTGCTGCAGACATGTATAGAAGAAGGTCAGACTTAAGCTATAGAGGAAGATGTTCGACACGCCGAACGACTTGCAGAAGTATCGTTGTTGCATAGAGAGGTTGTGCGACTATTTCCAAGCCAGAAGGTGTTGTTCGAAAGCATTATAGCAAAGAGGAAAAGCAGTCGCTAACAGAAGTTTATCGGGAATTCAACAATATTATGCGGTTTAGCAGACGTGAACAGGTCTCTCATATTCACTTTCCGAACTTGTTGCTGAATAGGAATTGTAAGGTTATTTTGAAGTTGAACGAACACGGCGTGGAAGGGTCATGGAGTTGATTTTTTCTTAAAGCCAACGGGATCAATAGAGCGAAAAGCGTTGTTGTATTCGCTGAAGGATCTAGTAGTCTAAATGTGATCTAAAAAGCAACACTTAAATTGTGTAAACAGGATAGTTATGTATTTATTATTTTCATGAATTGAGAAAGGAGAGAATTATGATGAAGAAATTAGCAACGGTTATCGTGCTAGTTCTAGTCGTTTGCACTTTTGTAGGTTGCACTACTACTACTACTACTACTACTACTACTACTACTACTACTACAAACAATACCAACCAAACGCCAAGTGCTACTTCAAACGCTACCTCAAGCGCAGTGACAACGCACGATGCTTTTGAAAAGTACCTTGCGACGTATAAAAACAAGACATACGCGAATAGCAGCCGGAGCGTCACGAAGTGGGAACTCACGTGGATCAACAACACGTCCGTACACGTAGATTACACAGCTCACAATAGCACCACAAACAGCACTTACAACCGTGTTCAGACAATTATGATGTTTCCAACGTCACAAGACGCGACAAATT
>JBAXDW010000207.1:0-3046 GCA_037140755.1 Methanobacteriota archaeon | reverse complement strand
CTGTTGCAAAAAGTAATATGATAATGATCGGGCTTTTGAACTGTGCGATGAGAAGAGCGAGAGAATCATTTCTCTTTTTTGGTTTCAGGGTATTGTGGCCGAAGACTTGAAGCCGCTTTTGCGCCTCGGTCCGGGTCAAGCCGTCGAGTGTTGTTTGAAGGCGGGTAAACACGGTATTTGGGGACAGCGCCCAAAAGGCGTGCAATCCATTCATTGGTGTGCTCATACTTGAATTATTATAGTTTCTCCACACCTTTTATGCAATGGTTTATATAAGGGGAGCACATTTGCAATAATATCCTATACTATAATGCTATTTCGCTTGGTGGGGATGATTACCAAGTGTAAGGTACGCTGTTTTTTTGGAAACTTTATTTTGTTAGAAGAGGAAGTACTCGATTCTCAGCTTTACCTACGAATGTGCAGTGCCAGAAAATGCCGACCGGTGTTGATTTCCGCTTGAAACAGAGCATAGCGGTTGTTGAAGAGAACAATATGAAGTTTACCCATTCAATGGTACCGAAGCATTTCCCCATGGGAAGAATAGATCGAGAACCTGCTGAGAGGGACAGGCCTATCTTGCCTGCCCCTTCATCTCAAATTTCATTTCTTTCTCTGCACGCCGATAAGTATACCTGCCCCAAGCACGACAAAGAAGAGGAAGCCCAATGGATACTGGATGGCAAGCACCAGGGGTGTGAGCGCCCAGCGGGTGAGTGTCCTCAGCGATTCATGGCGCGAGATGAACTCTGCAATAGGCGGAGAGTAGGTATAGTAAAAGGCAGCGAATGCCCTCCCCAGCCTGTTTGTGACCAGATAGGCGTCCCTGAAGTCCCGCAGGACCTGCACGTGGGGGTCGAGGTAGGACCCATAGGCAACGGTGGCGATGAAACAGTTACTACTACTCCCACCCCAATCTGCGACCTGGGACGTCAAGTTCGGCTTCAGGGGAAACGTAATGGTATCGAAGATGACCGGCGGGTTATAGACCGTAGCTGTCTCAGCAGTATCGGTCACAACCCAGGCGACGAAAATCTCTTGTGCGGTCGCCGTGTTGTTTGCCGGATCTACCGTGACCTTGAGATAGCCGAGTTGCCTCGTTTCTCCAACCTGGTACCCCGGCGGATAGGGATCACCTGCGTTCATGTCCGCAAATTTGCCCCCTGCATTACCGACGACGAAATAGGGGATCCCCTGTACCGAGTGCCTCTCGTAATTATGTACATGGCCTGCGAAATTTGCACTTATATTGTACTTATGATAGAGAGTTTCCCATGGTTCAAGGGCAGAATCGCTTGTGGCCCTGCCGTAATACCAGATGGGATGGTGATGTATGGTAAATACCCCCTGCACATTCTCTTTCAGAAGTGCCTCCAGCCAGGGCACCTGACTCTGGGAAAGGGCCAGCGAGGGGTTCTCATCATTCGCATTGTTGGGATCCGGGGAGTTAAGGATGACAAACCGGACACCGGAACAGTCAAAGGAGTAGTTCAGGGGCCCATTCGTGGGTACATCAAATGACGAATGGTATTGGACCGCGGCCGTTGGGTTGGCTCCACCGCTGGGATCATGATATTCATGGTTTCCGATAGTGGTGAAGAGGGGGAATTTCGCGAACACCCCATCGCCGTACTGGAAATAAGTGGTCCATAATGTCTCGTCATCATAGTTTGCATAGTCTCCCCCGTCGAGGACAAAAAGCGCATCCGTTTCATTTGCGGCAATGGCATCCGCTACGTATTTAAACCGCTTATCCTCAGCATGCGCATCACTGATCACAATAAAGGTGAATGGGCCGCTCGTGGGCATCGTCCGGAACGTACGGTTGCCAAATGCGTCCTTATCGTCAGAAGGTCGCGCCCGATAGACATAGGACGTATTTGGTGCAAGGCCGGTAAGCGGTACATGCTGATAAGAACCTGTAGTCTTAGACGCGGTCGTACTCTGAAAGCTTCCATGCGCGTTATAGTAGTCCGAGGTTGCGTACTCTACTGTGCCCGACGCAGAAGAATCTCCGAGCCAGTTGATAGTCGCAGAATTTGTCGAGAGATCCGTCACATAGGGAGACCAATAGGCGGTCTGTGCCGCGACCTTGATGGCCGGGGTAACACAGAAGAGACAGAGAAGTATCAATACCGGAAGATACCTAAAGGGTTTTGCTGCAACGCGCGGGATAAAATGAAACAAGAGGTAGGGGCCGTGATGGGCGTTTCGGGGCAGTCGTTCTGGAGCGTCAGGACTTGCAACGATGCAGTGCCTGTGGGTGCACATAATAAACCTCCTGAGACTTCTCAGTCGAGATGGGAAAGCTATGGAGTATCTACCTCATAGATATCATAATTCGAGGGGCAATTGACAGCGTTTATTTCCGGTTGAAATGACGCATTCCCTTCACAGATGAGGCCTTGTTGACTACAGGCAGCAAAGAAATAACTGATCCACTCGAATACCGTTGCTTAATGAACCATTTCTTAAACCGTCCTGAATGTTATTTTCTCAACCACCTATCCGATTATGCTATCTATTGTCGGCCATAGCTGGAATTTATATGTAAAGTTGCTTTGAACATGCATTTGATAGCTCAGTACGGCTTTTCGGGAGGGCCGGACTGGGGATAATTCCAACCGAACCCCCACCGGTAAGGGGTTGGCAGCCACCAGACGCCGCCTATCCGAACACCGAAGTGCATGAGCCCGGCTATCACCGGATGACCTCTGTCGGCCACGCATCTTTTCAATGCCGAATCAGCGTTTGCTCTTTCCTCGCGGGTGCCGCCCATCCAGTAGACCAAATCATGCCTGACACAGCACTCCAACCAATTGCCATTGGGGAAACCCGAACACCCGTCAGATGTAAAAGCGTGAGGAGGGGTTGCCCCTTTCACGCTGTTTTTTGTATAGATCTCTGAAACAATCATGTTGATTTCGCTTGTATGATCTGTACAACCAATGAGAAAGATGGCAATAAGGGATATAAACAAAATTAAGCAATGTAATTTTCTCATAATCTTTTGCCCGCCCCTACCTCACACACATGTGTCTCACTC
>JBAXDW010000206.1:0-3073 GCA_037140755.1 Methanobacteriota archaeon | reverse complement strand
CATTACGCGGGAGAATTCATGGATTGGCCGTTTTAATGCGGCAACGCTTGGATGCAGCTCACCACTATAAGAAATCTCTCCGAAAAAATATCTGGCTCTATCGTATCTGTGGCGAGAATAACTCTTGTGTGTGGCGCGCTCAAAGTCACTATATCCTTATTCTAGAAACGTTAGAGCAGATTCTAATTTGCTCAACCGTTAGTAACTGTGTTTCCCCCCACAGCGCCCATATAGGGTACTTGCTGGAAGTCACGACTGGAAATAGGGTCTTACGCGTAACTCGCGGGGGTTATGGCAAAACTTTGGTGGAAAATAGATGTTAAAAAAAAGGCCTGAATAGCGCGCTTTCAGCGCCGCGTTGCTTCGATATAACAATACAATCACAGCTAGGCTCCTTAGATCAAATCCCGCGCGACTAGGTTGGCCCTTTCCTTTGCGATTCGTGCTAAAGCTTTGTCAAGCAGAGCTCATTCTACTTGAGAGTACATTCCATATTGATCTTGGGTGCCTCCACTCTCAGATGCTGCTGTGCGCTCTTCTATCGTGCCGAAGACTTTCAGCTGTGGTTCTGCATACTGTTGCCTTTTTTTCCAATACTGCACCATCTCCTCTTTGTCGATGATACGTTTTTTTGTATTTTTAGTTTCCTCAATGCGCCAGTGCTAGCCAAGAAATCTGCGCCCCCCCACTGATCTCGTTTACGCTCGTGCATTCAAACAAACAACGATCCACTTTGCACTTCTCTCGTCATTTTTGTACGATCGCACGCTGAGCACGGCTTGTATCGAAAAAACGATTATCAGCTTAATCGGAGAACAATTGTAACGTAAATAGCTACGCTTAATTCGCATCAAAATCAAAGCAGTTATTCTCTTTTAACGCGACGCCTCGCGTTTGCTTCAGCCATGACGCAAGCACTGCCACCTTCCATAGCATAAATGTCACACTAGTGCGTCCATTTTGGCAGTCATTGTACGCTGCGCGAACTCTGGCTAGATTGACATACGCATTAGTTGCGGGTGTATCCTGATAAAGGCTCTCAATGCGTGCCCGATCAAATAAAAGAAAACTGCGATAGAAGTTGGGAGAAAGATTTGCCTTGCTGCCGCGCTGCCGAATATCATCTGGTAAACAGGAGGCCAAAGCGTTTCGCAGAACATAGCGTGTGTACCCGTGACGAAGTTTTTGCTCGACAGGGAGGGCAAGACAGAACTCTACAAGTCGACGATCATAGAATGGATGACGAAACTCGAGCGAAAACGCAGCGGCTTCTCTGTCAAGTACCTCAAAAATATCTTGAACGAATGCAATGTTGAGGCTCGCGAAGTGTTGTTCTCGCGGTCGCGAGCGGGCAGACTCTTGCAGCCGATTAGTCTCAATCTGGTCCTCCAGCCGCATGCGTTTAGCGAAGGGTGCCGCGATAAAAGCGAGATTAGATGAGGTTATAGGGTCCTTTCTTATCCTCCTCCATATCTTAGGAATACGTGAGCGGAGGAGTGGCAAAACTAGCCCGTGTATCACGAGCTGATAACGCGATTTATTTGTGACTTGTGCTCGCGCATTTAGTTCTGTCAGCAGCGTGCCCCATTTCCCTGTGCGTGCAAATTCGACGAGCCATCCTCTCGCGTGGGACAGCACTGTGTCCCCGGACTCGCCGTCGAAGAGGACGCGGACACCGACGTCGCTTGCCGCGCGGCTGAGTTCCCAGCTTATAAATAAGTTTGGAATCTCGAAGGGCTCTTCTTCGTGCCAGAGCATACGCTCGATGTCGCTGAGCGTGCCTATCCGATCCGCACGCACGTAGTGTGGTTCAATGTCGCCTTGGGCAAGCACTGTATTTATGTACGATCGTTCATCACTCTCTGGCACGTCGTCAAAGATGGCAGAGAAGGTATGAAGAGGCGTGTGTAGGGCGGTATCCTCATCGCTTTGCTGTTTGCGCGCTTTACGCACAGCGCAGACTACCGATGAAGAATCAAGTCCGCCGCTGAGATGAGACCCAACGGGGTAGGCACTTCTGAGACGGCATCGCACGGCTTCCATGAATATGTCATGAAATTGCTGCGCATACTCTTCATCCGATGCTAGGCTCAGCTCGCGCGATGGATCAAGGGACCAGTAATGATGGAACCGGAGCTCGTTAGTCCTGACGGTCAATACATGTGCTGCAGGAAGACGACACACGTCGGCATATGCCGTTCGCCGTCGATCAGTATCCTCCGACGCCAGAAACGAAGCGATATGCTCTTCATTCACCCGTTTCGGCACTTCAGGGAGGCAGAAAAGGGCCTTAATCTCAGAAGCGAAGGCGAAAACATCGTCCGAGTGGAAGTAGAAGAAAGGTTTGACACCCATATGGTCGCGAGCACAGAAGAGGTGCTGTCTGTTGTTATCCCATATGGCAAAGGCGAAGTCGCCTAAGAGATGATCAACGCAAGATTCACCCCAGCGTTCATAAGAAGCGAGGATGAGCGCGCTGTCAGGGCGGTGGTCGGGTGGCGCAGAGGTGAGACCGAATGCGGCCAGAAGCTCATCGCGGTTGTCGATACGGGCGTCGGCAGTAATGACGCGAAGCCCGTCGTCGCTAACTAGTGGAAGCCGCTCGTGAAGAGATTCAGGCGTGGTCCAGAGCATACAGTGGCCAAGACCAATAGCACCGTCGTGCCACGCGCCGGCGCCGTCGGGACCACGGTGTGCGAGGCGGTCAGTCATGCGCTGGAGCTCAAACGGGGTGACGGTTTTTCCGTCAAGGCGATAAATACCGACGATCGCGGTCATCTAAAGTCACCAGTGATTACGGTAGCTTTCTAGTGTCGCGTACTTAAACGCACCTGTGCCGGTGATTATCAGCCACGTTCGTCTTGGTAAGTTCATCTGTCGAAAACTATAAGCTCACGCGTATACGGTTGGGCACATTAGTGAGTTAATGTGCAAAAAGCACGGCTGATTGCGCGAGCGGCAATTTGAGGAAGCGCTGATTGTTCACTCGATACATCGAGAGAGTTTCCAACGAATGTCTCGCGCTAGCATAAACTGTGAGCCAATGTCGATACAAGGAGCCCCAATGACGACC
>JBAXDW010000205.1:0-3089 GCA_037140755.1 Methanobacteriota archaeon | reverse complement strand
TCAAGTTTGTAGCGTTAAGGTAATTTGTCGCGTCTTGTGACGTTGGAAACACCGTAACTGTCTCCTCCCAGCTTTCGGTTACGCCTGAGGTGTTGTTGAGCCATGTATCTTGTAAGCGTACGGACGTGCTGTTAATCCACGTGACCTCCCATGCAGTGACGCTCCAGTTGCCGTCTCCGGTATCGTTTTTGTACGTCGTAAGATACTTTTCCAAAAAACCGGCACTAGTGCTATTAACGTGCTGTGCCGCTGCGCTTGACGTGACATTAGAGCCAGGTGTTTGATTAGTAGTGCTTGTGGTACATCCAGATACTAACAAAGAGGCAACCACAAGAAAAATTACCGACATCAAAACTGCTACCTTCGATCTCATATTAAGTCCCTCCAACTGCAAACGCATAACTAATAGATGAGCGTTGGCTTAAAAATTCCTATTTAGAGAGGTTATAACTCATAGCGTTATCTTATTGCCCTCATAATGAAGTTATGTGGACGTTGTGAATCCAGAACCCAACCTTCGGCTTGGGGCCTCTCGGTTACAAGCTCGAGCTATTTTTTCAGAAATAGTCCCTCTCAGGGAGTAGGGGGGGCCTGAACCAAGCTATACCGCCCTCTGAGTCGTTATATTACCCACTTTCCCCGTACTCACCATAATGATATTATCGAATTGCGCAATGCCGTAAGAAGTAAACCCTGGCTGACCCAGAGCCCCTTCAGTCCGCGTGTATAATTTGTAAACCTGCGGTGCGTGACCTGTAGCGTTCTGATAAGGCCCTCCAAGGCTACTGAATTCTGTGGCAGTTAGATTGGTTTGATTGTAACCAGTCTTGTTCATAGCGGCGAGGTATTGTGTCGCGTCTTGCGTTGTTGGAAACGCGATATATGTGAGATCACCGGTTCCCGTCGCTGTTTCATTTGCCGATTTTGCGATTATCGACCACTCGACACGTGCAGCAGTGCTATTTATCCAAGTGGTTTTCCAAGCTGTGACGTTTAACGTCGAATCGTTGTACGCCGAATAAGTTTCGTTTTTAGTTTCCTCGATAAGCTTCTCTAAAAGAGCGTCGTGTGCCGCTGTGCCTGACGTAGCATTAGCGCTCGGTGTTTGATTAGTAGTGCTTGTGGTACAACCAGATACTAACAAGGAGGCAACTACAAGAGAAAGAACAATTATTGCCGGTATTGGTTTCAATTGCATACGTTTAAACAAGCGGCGAACGTTGGTTTAACGCTTCCCATTCTTTTTTCGATCCGAATAACCTAGCTCGGAAGCCGATTTATGTGCCGGCAACTGAAGGGTCACAAGTTCGAGCTTCTTCTGGAGCGTGTTCACTATAGTGACGTAGCTTAGAAGTCATTCTACGCTCTGTTTGCAGAAACGTCTCCAGATTTGTTACCTTCTGCTGTAATAGGTTGATGCTATCTTGCAGAAGGATCATCAGATGCTTAAAAAGAGGATTGAGCGGCGCTAGTGCGTTGCACGCACACGCAAGGTTCCTGCTTTCACTTCTGAGGAGCATTGGGCTGTGAATCAACGCACTGCTGCAGTGGTCGTGCTAAGCGCCTCGACGACCGCTGCCCCTGAGAGGGGATCGGTTCTGAACTGCGCCGTTTTTACCTTGACGTATGTGCCGTTTTGATTTTTGATTGCCCAGAAGTCGTAATTGGCGTACGCACGATCGCCGACCGCGTTGAGCGTGGTGTTGCCGGTGATGCCGGTGTAGGAACTGGCGATACGCGGAACCGCGTCACGCAGTGCGGTGCTGTTCTGGGTACCAGCCTCGGCTAACGCGCGGGAGATGATCCACACGGCGTCGTAGGCGAACGATCCATAAGCCGTTTGCACGGTGCTTTTCACGCTCGCGTTTTGCAAAAGGTGCTCGTAGCGTTCGCCTTGCCCTTCGACCTGCTGAATGGCTGTGAAGTTCAAACGAGCGGCAGCTTGCGCGGCCGTGTCGTTGGCGAGGATGGCGTCGATTGGCATCGCTTCAACGCCCCACCAGCGTGCTGTCGACCACTGCGGGTCATTGCCCGCCGTGATGAGCATTGACGCCGTATCAGTCTCGTAGCCGATGAAGAGGACACCGACCGAATCCGCCCCGTAAGCCTCGATCGCCCGGGCCAATTGTGGTCGGGCTGCCTCGAGCGCGGGGCTGAAGCTGGTCGTATTAACCGCAAATCGCGCTCCTTCTGCCACAACCCCGCCTTGCTGTTCGAACGCCGTTCGAGTGCCATTTATGAGGCCATTGCTGTAGTCGTCGTCCCTCACGAATGGTATGAGCAGCTTCACGCCCTGTCCATTCATCGCCTCAGCGAGCGCGGGGCCCTGGTGACTGTCGTCGGGCACGAGACGAAACATGTTAGCGCGCTCGACGCCGAGCGAGGGGATGGTGCTACTGTAGCTGATAAGCACCATGCCGTTCTGGTCAGCGTAAGGGGCGACAGCTTTGACCTGTGGGCTCACATAGGGGCCGATTACGGCCACTACGCCGTCTGCGTGCAGCGCTTGTATTGCCGCGAGCGCCCCCTCAGAAGTGGGTCCGGTGTCCTTGACGACGAGATGCACGCGGATGCTCGCGTTCGTCGCGGCGAGGTAGTCGTTGACGTCAGCCTCCGCTACGTGAATCGTGCTGTTCAGGTTAGCGCCGACTTCCGCATGTTCGCCGGTCAGTGGTAGCAGCGCGCCTACTGCCACGCTTGTCGGTTGTGTGGTCCCCGTCTGCACGCTTGACGTGCATCCCGAGGTCAAAACAGCTCCAAGCACGACGAGCGTCACGAACGCCGTGCCCCAACGGCTCGTAAGGGGCATATTCATGAGTGTATCAAGTGAGGTGAGATGATATAAGGGTGCCGGGGCTACGCGCTCGCAAATGGCTGAAAGCTACTCGCGTCCGAAGCCACGGCCAGCGCCATGAACGCAATCATCACTGATATTCGAGCGAGGAAGCTCAACCGCTATAGCGTTGAGAGGAATCGCGTCTAACACAAAACTCAACTACTTATAGAGCCAAATAATCTATAATGCTTTTAACCGTCAAAGCGAAACTCAATCCGACCGACGAGCAGCGGCACGCACTCTTAGCCACGAT
>JBAXDW010000204.1:0-3125 GCA_037140755.1 Methanobacteriota archaeon | reverse complement strand
GGATCGTTTGTGTTTAAGCAGCCGAAGTGGAGGCCATACCAGCAGGCACCGTTTCTTATGATCGTTACATTCGTTGCCATAACGTTCATCTCCGATCCTAACTGCACAGAGTAGTTTCATAAAGCCGCGTGAGACTGGGATTGTGTGGAAAAGAGTGACAGTGCGTTTGTGTTACACCTAACGGCGGCTTTCGCAGGAAGTGGCCAACATTATCTTATATCATTCACGGCAGGGCGTGACGTGGTAAGCCAAAAAATACTCCATCCTACTTAATCTACGCACAGCTTAAGTTGAAGATGAAGAGGAAAAGAAGGGCGACATACTGCAGGGGGATCAGTCAAAAAAGAACTACATCATGACCCGTGGCGTTAGTGGAGTCGATTGGCGGTTTTACTAGCATCCGCCGCCTGAGCCGTATGCGATGGCTGTTAACCACAAGAAAGAGGGTGCTATACCGTTAAAGGTTGCGCTATTTTCACGCGAAGTTGCTCAGAGAAACGTGTACGGAAGGTTCAGCGCCAATCATAACGATTAAGTGTACAGCCCCGCTACCCACGTACTATGTTAGTCGCCGATCACTACTTATCTCATGATGTTGCGATGCCGAACCGAGAGTTTTACGAGATTCATCACGCAAAAACAAGGTTATGACTACCCAACTATCCGCCTACCGCACACGTTCTCAAAACTTGTTGGCCTATCCACGCGAATCTATCAGACTGTATACGACGGATCACTGGCGTTTCTCACAGTGATATCCCCTACAGAAAATACATCAAATCCCCCCAAAACCTCCGCCTTCACACGTCGATTAATATCTTATTTTGACAACTATTCTGGAGAACAGTTAATAAATTGCTTGTCCTTCCACTAGGCGGGATCTGACTGTTTTTTAGGTTTAGGCTCTCCCATTCCCCTTAGGCAGGGGGGCGCTCCTGAATAAATCTTTGAAAGCTTTCATAAGACCTTGCCCAGCTAAATACCGATATGTATGACGCGTCAAAGCATTTGTCGAGAACATCCCTTTAAATCGCCTTGAAAAAGAGCCATAAAAACTACGATAACTATTGTAAAGCTCTTCTTGGACTTGGAGTCGTGACAAGTGCTGCGTTGGCATTATGGCATGCATCATGTCGTAGTGCGCCCAATTGCGATCTTCAATCCAGCCATTACCGAGTGCTTCTTCGTAGAGCCTCGTTCCGGGAAAAGGCGTCAGCACACCGAAAATCGCTAGGTCCGGGTCTATATCGTTGGCAAATGACTGTAAGCGAGCAATTGACTCAGCAGAATCGTGTCGCTCGCCGATGATGAACATAGCCTGAGAGAAAATATCATTACGCTTTAAGAGTGATATCGCATTCTGAGCGTCTTCTGGCCGGATTTTTTTGTTAAACGTGTCCAATGTGGACGCGTTCCCACTTTCGACGCCGGTGAGTATCCAGCGAAGGCCAGCTTCTCTCAACGTGGGGAGCACATTTTCGTGACGTCTGATGTCATCGCAGCGCGCCTGCATGAACCACATTATGTCTTGCGAAAGCCCTCTGTCGATAAGCTCCTTGCATAGCTTTTGGGTATGCGCACCTAATCCAAAGTTATCGTCGGTGAGCCACTGGAATTTCATTCCGTAGTGTTCATACATATGCTGCATCTCATCGGCTATCCTCTTTGGAGATTTACTCCGCCACTTTCGTCGCCAAAAAGCACACTGGCTGCAGAAAGAGCAGTCGTTAGCACACCCTCTCGAACCTTCTATGAGTGCATATCGTTTTGAGGCGTCTGTCATCTGCTTGAAGTGATATTTGTCGATGACCTCCTCGACGAAGTGATAGCCCGGATAAGGCAACGTGTCCAAACTTGTCAACAGTGGCCGATCCGGTGAGTGATATATAGCGCCGTTGTGTGCAAGTGAAACCCCTTGCACGTTGGAAAACGATTGTCCTTCTCTATGAGCGTGAAGGGCTTCTGCGAGCGTTTGTTCGCCCTCTCCCCTGATCACGAGGTCTATTTCCGGATACGTTGTAAGGCTCTCGTTAGCGGTAGCCGTAAAGTGTTGACCGCCGACAACCGTCAAGATCGCTTGGTTGACAGTCTTCGCGATTTCGACTGTGCGTGCCGTGACGTAAGCATTGCAGGTGGCCAATGCGCTTGGGACTACGACGTCAGGGCTGAAGCTCTCTATTTGCTTCTCTAGTCCTCTCCAGTCTACGTTGGCAGCTTGACAATCGAGTACCTCGATTTCAATGTTTTCACAACTTATCTCAACATAAGCAGCTAATTGCAGAATTCCCAAAGGAGGCGGCAAGTATTCGCCCATCACGAACCATTCAGCCTTTGGCGGTTCGACAAAGAGAATTTTCAGCGGTTTCACAACGTCGCTATATGCGTGGGACGGTTAAAAAAGTTCGTAAAATGCGACAAATTGAGGATCCATAAGAGCAGTCATTAGTGCATCCTCTCGAACCTTGACGAGTGCAATGCTAAGCGAGATCCGCTCGAGTCTGCTTGCAGGCTTAGTCGCGCGCGGCTAATCATAAGGATTAAGTGCTCTGCACTGGCCCCATCTACCATTATGCTAGTCGCAGAACATTACTCAGAGTTTTTCGCTGATGCTGCGCTGCCCAAACACGAGTTGTTGGAGATTCACTGCAGCAAAATCTCACTTCACTGCGCAAAAGAAGGTTATAGTTACCCAACAATACGGTTGCCGCACGCATTTTCAAAACTGGCCGGACTATCCACGCGAATCTATCAGACTATATACGACGGATCATTGGCCTTTCTCACGGTGATATCGTCCACATGAAAATCTTCAAAAACCCCAAAATCCTCCGTCTTGACATGGCGGAGGTCGTGAGTTTCCCGCGTGCCAGTCGTGGATAAACCATCCTTTCACTTCAGCTGCCGGCAGTTGATCGAAATTACCGACATTTTTTTAACGTCAACGAGTCGACCACAAGCCTTTTCGTGGCTGCGCGTCTCAAACGCTTAATCCAACGCTCAGTGTTTTTTATAAAAAAAAACAAGCCCGCACACGGCTTTATTACTTGGTTAACATTAAATAGTACTTTCCGAATTTTTTAATAATGATTGGCAGCACTGAACGTGGTATTACAAGAAACGTGCGA
>JBAXDW010000203.1:0-3139 GCA_037140755.1 Methanobacteriota archaeon | reverse complement strand
TGTGATCGTCGTCTGCAAACAGGAATGTTGGAGCTTTGAACTTGCATAGAGGGTATCCTAACTGGCGTATTAACTAACGACTTTCAAGAGGAGGACATTCTTGCGCCCCCTCCCTTTAGGAAATTACAGTCGCTATCATCCTTGTCGCAATATTTCACGAGTCCTAAAGGAGGCTAAAAAATGTTTGAGGTTAAAAAAGAGAATTGATAGTGACAATCTATCAAATGAACAGTCTAGTCAACGTGAACTATTTGGTCGTAAATTCCATAGGATGGCTCTTTAGAACCCACGCGATGTATGTTTTCAGACCATCCTCAAGGTCTATCTGGGGGCTCCACGATAATAGCCGCTTTGCCTTTGCGGTATCTGCCAACGTATCGCGAGCGTCTCCCTTTTGCTGCTTGACGTGCCGTACTCGAGCCTTCTTCCCCATGAGGCTTTCTATGCTCTGGATAAGAGCGTTGACGCTTGTCGTGTGGCCTCCTCCGATGTTAAAAACTTCACCTGCCATCTCGCTTTGGGTCGCTAACTCGAGCGCATCAATGACGTCGTTGACAAAGGTAAAATCCCGCAATTGTTGCCCGTCGCCGTAAATTTGAATCTCGCATTCATTCAACATCGCGTGCACGAATCTGTGGATGGCCATGTCGGGGCGCTGGCGTGGCCCGTAAACGGTAAAGTAGCGCAAAGAAACGACGGGGACGCCATAGTTCTTCCAATAGAGATAACAGAGATTCTCAGCCGCTAGCTTTGTGACCCCGTACGGGGAAACGGGCAACGGTCGAGCATCCTCCTTCATTGGCAGCTCGGCGTCCCCGTACACAGACGACGAAGACGAATTAATGAAGCTTTTCAGTTCTGTGGAGCGATAAAATTCCAGCAATCGCTGCGTTGCTTCTATATTGTTCTTCGTGTAAATTGCAAAGTTTGCGCCCCACGAAGCCCGAACGCCTGGCTGTGCCGCCACGTGAAACACGTGGTCAACGAGCGGAAATCTATCCATCTCCACGATGTCTCGTCTGATAAGCGTAAACCTCTCATTATTCAATGCGCGCGACAGATTCGCGAGTTTCTGTTCTTCAGGATAGTAATCGGTGAAGCAATCGATTCCGATCACATCGTTATCGCCTTGTAGTAACCTCTCTACGAGGTGCGAACCGATGAATCCCGCGCACCCAGTAACTAAAACTCGCGTCATCTTTTTCCCCACTGCATCTGCGCCCCCTGTTACTTATACACTTGGAAAACTGCGAGCGCTACGACGTCCATCGTTCTAGCTTTATTTCCATCTTTATAATCTTTCGCTGCGGTTCTTTGTCAGCCTGCGTAATCGGGGCCAAAAAGGTAGCCCATAGACTTGTAAAGTCATCGTATCGCATAGGTAAGCTGCAATCACTCCGCGCGGAACGGAGCGCCTGCTGCAGCGTCAGGAAGCGTTAGCAGACATTTTTATAGGTAGCTTCACATTTAGTCATAAAAAGCTCCGACTTCTGGTTCCAGCATGAATATCACCGAGACGCAGCGTTTTGTGTACATTTTACTAGCTCTCACGTTTGTCACCATCGCTCTTTTGGTCTTGCTCAACGTCTACGCGCTTGAGATCTTTCTTATACTCATCATCATTGAGTTTCTCGTGCTCGTTGAACTTACAAAGCCCTCTGGGATCAATATGGCGTCGAGAAAGAACATCACAGTATTTATCGTTATCTGCGTCATTGTTTTTGCAATCATCCTCTTTCAAAGAACACTGACTATATTAAAATAAAGAGCGCTTCGTAAGGTACTCACGCGATTGTTGTTAGTCAGATTGTTTCTAGCCATTGTTGCAGTAGTTTTTCGCTTCGGTAGCTGCCCCGCTTATTTTTTGGTTCAAGCGAGCAATACTGCTGCTCAGTTGGAGCGACTCTAGGTGGGCAACTGGTCAGTCTCTCTTATATTAATATATAAAATTATATAAAAATATTTAAATATAAAGTCAGATCGTATTAGCAGAGACCGCAGCATATCTAAGGGTCTCAAATCGCAAATACTTGTAGTAGTGCCGCTCACCAAGAGTCTCTACAAAGCTGTCAGGAAGCGGCAGCCGGTAAGACGGCCGAGAAAATACGGTCAGTTTTGGTCAACTTTTGGTCAACTTCTTGTCCCAGAACCTTGTTGACCATCATCTGTGGTCAAGAAGCATTACGTCAGTAATAGATGGGAGCCGCTTGCCCTTTGCTATCTTGACTTCATCGTCATTGCGAAACGTAAGCTCAGGTAACGCGTGCTGCGCCTCTCGATAGAAGTGCGCGTACATTGCGAACAGCTTTTCTGTCGGAATAGTTGACAAGTCCCGCGTCTCAAGTTCACCCTGGATACGGCTGAGAACGTCGCCAAAGAACTCGACTTTCTTGCGCACAGAGAGGAAGTATTTGTCATATAGCGCCTCAAGCTCCACCGCCCGGAGGTTGTCGATCTGCTCCTTGAAGTCCTGTTCCCAGTTGACCAAGGTCGTCTTGCTAACACCGATTTCATCAGCTATTCTCTTGAGCGGGAGCCCTTGTCCCCGCAATTCCACAAAACGCGCTTTCGTCTCGTTGTCTTTCATAGCGCGTACTTAGGCGCGAATGACGATATAGGTATAGTGCGCAATCTCAAGCAGGTAGCCGAGAGGCTATCAAAGAGCGTGCCGAACACTGCTTTAAATCTGTTCTTGCTGACGCACACACACAAAGCAGCCTTTTTATACACGTTCCATGATAGTTCTAAGCCAGATCAGAGCCTCTCTTCAGAATCTCACAGGACAAGCATGTTCCGTTTTAGACAACAGACCCTCATCGTGTGTGCCGTCGCCATCGTTATGCTCATCATCACGACGGGATGTGCATCAGCGCAGGACGTCCCCTCACACACGCAGGTAAGTCCTGGACCGAGCAGCGGGTTTGATTTTCCCACCCAGCTCACGTTCTTTGCGTCGCTTGCCACTAACGCAAACGGCATCATCGCCAACGTGACGCAGGGCAACTTTTCCAACGCTGCGACGCTACTAGCCAGCTACAACAGCACGATTGACAGCTTGAACGCTGCAGCGACAAACGCGCAGGAGGGCACGGTCATGGCTGCCCTTAAAGCGTCACGAGACGACTTCTCCACCTTCATC
>JBAXDW010000202.1:0-3140 GCA_037140755.1 Methanobacteriota archaeon | reverse complement strand
CGACCAGAGCGGGACCATGGGGAGGGGAGCGCCAGGCGCCACCGAGCTTGATTTCTCCGTCAACGCCGCCGGCAACTTCGTCAAGCTGGCCATCGCTAAGGGCAGTCGGATCGGCTTAACCACCTACGACGATAACGGCGTGACGACGAGCCTCGAGTCGGGCTCGTCGCCCTCGCACATATCGAGTGTCGTTCGCTCGCTTAATGAGATTGCCCCGAGCCCGCCTGCGCGACGTCCGCGCAGGAAGCTCGACGTTTCAGGGAGCGACGTCATACGCATCAAGAAACAGTTTGCCGCGACCCAGGATGACGCGCTCGATGACGATGTCAGGCACTTCCGCCACGTGATCTCCTACCTTTACGCCCACAGTGAGGGCTACGTGCGCACCCTGAAACGCTCTCCGGCGTTTCGTGCGATTGCGTCCGCGCTCGCTCGCACATACGGCCAATCGACCATCGTGCTCGTATCTGATCTTGAAACTGACCTTGGTCCACTCACGGAGGGCGTTCGCGTGGCGACCAAGCGCGGTGCGCAGGTGTACGTCTTGGCGCTCTTTTCGAAGGTGTTTGAGCAGCTCCAAGACCCTCTGCTCGCCATTGAAGACATTTACGGTGCCTACGACGAATTCACCATGCGGACCCGCAAGCTTGAGCAAATTGCAGGCGTCACGGTCATTGAGGCGAATGCGCCGGAAACCCTTCAGCCCATGCTAAAGGAGGCGCGATTGGCGTGATGCCGACGAGCATAGAGCGAACACGAGCACTACTATCGCGCGTGACAGCCCGTGCTAAAGGAGGCGCGATTGGCATGATGCCGACAAGCGTAGAGCGATCACGAGAACGACTTTCGCGCGTGAGCCATAGCACAGCGCTCCTTTTGACAGCGGCCGTGGCCTTGATCGCCCTCGACCTCGTCCGGTTCACTCCGGCCACCGCAGTCAGCGCGCTCGTCTTGGCCGCCTTTATCGCGGTATACATCGCGAGGCAGCCTGGCCCCCGCTTTGGGCTTTACGCGTTCTTGATCGCCGAAATAAGTGCGATCAGCTTGGGGGCGGACCTTGTGGTCGCTCTGTTGTACCAGGTTTTTGCCCTTCTCTTGCTTACCGCTATTATCACGCCGCTTCCTCGCCTGGCAAACCTGAGCGTCTACATTAAGCCGGCGCTTTTGACGCTCCTTGTTGCTGCCTTAGCGCTGGCACCGGGGCTCGTCCTCAGCTACTCAAACAGGCTCACGGCGCTGCAAGCGACATCCCTTTCTGGCGCGATCCTCATCGTGCTATCGGTTGTATATATAGCCGTTAGGCAAAACACTGCATGGTTAGCGCGTATCGCGCGGGCGTGAGTGAGCGACATGGCAAACACCAATGATCTGGCCGCGTACAGGCTTCGGAAGCGTATCGCCGACCTCGAGGCAGAGAACACTCGCTATCAGAAGAACCAGAATCTCGCCCGAAAATACGAATTTCGCATTACCGGGGCGGTCCTTCTCGCCATCGGAGCGATCGTCACCATCATCGCCTACCCTTCGTACAATATCTCGTCCAACGCCAACGTCTTGATGATGGTCGGCATCGGCGCGTTGTTTGTCGGCGCCGTCACGATGTTCCTCAACACCGAGACCTTCATGAGCCAGAAGGTGGCAGAAGACCTCAACTTGAGCAGCGTCGTCGTCGTTGACGATCTCCTGCGCGATCTGCGCGTGAAGAACAAGGGGATCTATCTCCCTTCGTCACAAACGGGCGGTCCGATCAAGATATTCATACCGCTTCGGCGTGACTACACGATCCCCAAAAAGATCGAACTCGCTTCTGACAAGGCCTTCTTAATCGGCCTTTCGAACACCGCCCAAGAGGGGGTACTGCTCAAGCCCCTGGGCTATCACCTGTACCGTTACACGTGTGAAGACTTAAAGGCCGATTGGAGTGAGTCGCCAGCGAATATTGACGCGGACGAAGAGGAGATAGAAGCAGGGCGAACGCAACGCTCTTCGCTTGCCGAGCAGCTCCAGGACGTACTCGTCAAAGGTCTCGAAATCGCTGATAAAGTCACCGTTTCGCTCACTGAAGAAGATATGCGCGTCCGCCTTCAAAACTCCGCCTACAGCAGCACGTGTCGATCGCTGACGGAAGAGGCCCCGCAGGTCTGCGAGCAGATCGGTTGTCCGTTATGTAGCCTGATTGCATGCATCTACACCGAATACACTGACACGGCATCTACGATTGCCGAAGCCCAGAACGACGAACGGGACATTACTGTTTTGTGCAAACGTGTGGAGCGATCGGCGTAGCATTTCTAGAAAAAGAGCTCCTGCAGCATAGGGAACGGCGCTCCATCGCGAACGATGTCGCGGTACAACGCTTGCAGGGTTAGTGAAACGCTGATAGTTTCGGATCATGCATCGTTACTGAGTATGCTAAAGCCACGCGCTCGCCGAGAAGCTGCAAGATGTTCTCGCAAAAGGCCTGGAACTCGCTGACAAGGTGGTCGTCTCACAAAGCGACGGCGAGCTCAGCGCGCGCCTCCAAAATACTCCGTGCATCGGAGCATGTCATTCCGTCGAAGACGAAGACCCACAAGTCTGCGAGCAGATCGGCTGCCCGCTGTGTAGCATGATAGCGTGCATCTATACGGAATATGTCGACAAGGAAGTTGTGATTGAGAATGCGAAGCGCGACGATAAGGCGATTACCGTCACGTGTAAAACGCTGTCTGCCGCAGTGCCAGTGTCACAGGCCAAGGCGCGAGCGGAACCCCAACAAGCGCATGCAACTCCTTAATGCCTTCACAGCAAGGTAAATGGCGTCTGCAAAACGCATTTTTTGTGTAGCAGCAAAGAGCGCCTGCCGCCATTTTTCTCTCGCAAGCATATCTCATCTCGGCGATCATTCACTACCCAGAAAAAGGACTTAGTAAACTGGACTCATTTGGCATATCTATACGTAAGAAGAGAAAAACTTACCTAAACACTCAATACGTCGGCTGGCAAGCCGGAACCACTTATATGTGGACGTATTCACTCACATAATGGCGAAGGTGCTCACACTATCGTGCTTCGGTGGTATTGCGATCCTTCTCAAAGTACGCGGAATATGAATATTGGTACCTAGAAAAGGGATCGCAGAAGGCGGGGTGTATACGTTG
>JBAXDW010000201.1:0-3147 GCA_037140755.1 Methanobacteriota archaeon | reverse complement strand
CGATGCTCGACACGGAAGTCGTGATGGGCACCCACTCGCTCTTACCACCAACTTCGACGCTCCGTCCGGGCCGTATTTCGATTTCGTCTTTCAGCTTGAGTTCCCCTTGGTTCAGCGTGCCGCCGATTACACCACCAAGCAGCTTCGCGATGGCCGTTCCAGGCTTATTAACGTCGAAAGAGCGAGCGATGAACATGTGCACAGGTTTGGTCGCATCGTGAGCGGCGCATGGAATCTCCTTCTCGATAATGTCAATTAGCAGATCGATGTTGACCGCTTGCTGGGCCGATATAGGCACAATTGGGGCGTGCTCTGCAACGGTCCCTTTCACAAATTCCTTGATCTGTTCGTAGTTCACGAGCAAATCGTCATGCGAGATTAGATCAATCTTATTTTGGACAATGATTACCCTCTTTATCCCAATTATGTCGAGCGCCATAAGGTGCTCTCTCGTCTGTGGTTGAGGGCACGATTCATTTGCTGCAATAACAAGTATCGCGCCGTCCATAATTGCCGCCCCCGATAACATCGTGGCCATGAGAGTCTCGTGTCCCGGCGCGTCTACAAATGAAACAGTACGCAGCGGTTCTGCTTTTGCGCCGCATTTGCCGCACACTTCTGAGACTGTATATGCATCGGGCTCCGCACACTGCGGGCATTTCCTCAAGGTGATGTTAGCATATCCGAGTCTGATCGAAATACCACGCTTGACTTCTTCACTGTGCTGGTCTGTCCATATGCCTGAAAGAGCGGACACCAAGGTTGTCTTGCCGTGGTCGACGTGTCCTACCAGTCCTATGTTTACGCAAGCTTCCAAGTTTGCTACCTCCGCGCGACAAGCGGCCGGATTCTTATTAATGCTGCCAATCTACTCATTCTCCTCGTGCTCGTTACAAAGCTGCTTAGCTAGATGTTTTCATATTCGCTCATCTTCAACTCAAATCGTTTACTGAAGCTGATAACGGCCCCTTCAAGGTCATCTTGCGATAGGTCCGTTCGTTCTTCAAATAACGCCTTTAGCACTGCTTCTCTCAATATTAGCCTGAGATCTGAGCCGGTGCATTGATCGGTCATTTCTGCGAGTTTCTGAGTGTCAAACGTACCCGTAATATGGGCCAAAATCTTTTCAAATATCTCTTTTCTCATGCCTGCGTCGGGAAGCGGAAAATTCACGATCTTGTCAAATCGCCTCCACGCGGCTGAATCAAGAAGCCTTGGATGATTCGTTGCGCCGATCAGAAGCACTCCGTCATCGACGAGGCTGATGTCGTCGATACTCTTGAGCAGCATGTTTACCGCTCTTTTTATCGCGCCGTGCTCATCAGAGAGACGAGTTTTTGCAACATAATCAAACTCATCGATAAACAGGATGCAGGGGCTCAATCGTTTCGCGAGAGTGAACACCTTGCCGATGTTCTTGGTTGTCTCTCCAAGATACTGCGACGTAATCATCGAGAGCCGGACTTCTAAGAACGGGAGCCCCAATTCTTTTGAAAGGGCTCGGGCAACAGAGGTCTTCCCCGTTCCAGGGGCCCCTACAAACAACAGCTTTCCGATCTCAAAGAGCTCTATCTTCTTCAGATAGTCTCTATACTGTATTGCCTTGACTACCTTCTGGATTTCCTCTATTTGTTCCTGAGTGAGGACTTGTTTATTGAGACTTTCACGAACATCCTCGGGCGCAGAGATCGCAACCAGCTTGAGCATATCTTCCGCTTCTTCGCCTTCACCTGCGACCTCATCTATCAGGGAGTGTATCCATTCCCTGTCCATTTCCTTGGGCCAATTATCTTGACGCACTCGTTCGTAGTCGACATCGATTGAGTCGTATTGAGAGTAATAGAACGCCAACGCTGGATTTCGCTTGATACGATCTAGAGAGTCTTGATTGGCAAACCACTTAGCAGCCAAGTCGAGCACGGTGAGGTTGATCCGAGCGCCAAACTCATCAAACGAGACAAATGGCAGCGTTTTTATCAGACTCCATCCGTGCGGGATGCCAAAGATTCTGTCAACGGCTTTTTCTGAAACGATAATCGGTCTCTCTACCTTTCGCTCTTTGGAGTTCCAATAGTTTTTTCTGATAGGTGGGGGCAGGTCGTTCTCATCGAGCTGATCGTTGCCATTGTAGATATGCGCAGTTAGCAATAGCTCAACGATATCAAAGACCTGACTTTCTGAATCTTCCATCAAGCACCGTTCCTATATAAAGGAGGTTTATTGCGTGAAAAGCATATAAAGATTAGGTTGAAGGCAGATGGACGAAAAAACGCCCTAAGGCCGTATCAGATTCTAGTTATAACTTCACTTCCATCGGCCGTCACAATAAGAGTATCCTCAGCTTGCGAAACGAGTCCTCGGTCTTTTAACACAGGATACGCGTGAATTACGCCAATAGCCTCCAATTGTTTTAAGCCCAGATCGACACGGCCTGTAAGCCACCTTCTTGCGAAGGGTAGTGATTTATAGGTCTCAATTTCTTTCAAAATAGCTCTAGCCTCAGGCGATCGTACAGGTTTTTCCTTCACGAGGCTGAAGATTTCCGCTTTTCCAGTCTCATACACCCGACCATTGCCGTTAGAGGAAAAAGGTTCAATAGCTATTACCTGTCCTTCTTTGAGCTTCGTACCGCTTTGAGTTCGTCGGTTGTGGATCGCAGGTGGAGCGTGTTGCGTATAGCGCTCCAGGCCGTGTCCAGTAAGATTCACGACAGGGTGAAAGCCACAATCTGTGATAGTCTGTTCGATTACCGCGCTGATCGCTGCCGTATCAACATCTGCACGCACAACGTCAATTGCCCGCTCGAGCGCGCGGTTCGAGGCTTCTACTAGTTTTTTGTTACTTCCAAGGTCAATCGTGATCGCCGTGTCTGCGATGTAGCCATCTATATGGACGCCGATATCAAGTTTGATGAGATCGCAGCCAAAAGTCGACGTGTCCGCTTTAGTTGGAGTAGCATGCGCTGCTTCATCGTTCAAGGAGATGTTTGTCGGAAAGGCAACTGCACCGCCTTTTTCCTGCATTGAGTGTTCTATGCTTTCAGCTACGTCAAGCAGTTTTTCACCGACTCTTGCCTTTTTAGTGGTTTCTTCTCGAACCTCTGTTCGTATGCGACCAGCTTGGCGGTATTTGTTTGACTCGTACACT
>JBAXDW010000200.1:0-3148 GCA_037140755.1 Methanobacteriota archaeon | reverse complement strand
CTCCAAATCAGCAGCCTCTGTATATTATCCCTATCGGGCACGTCTCCTGATTAGCTACGCCCTGTTCAACGAGGGGCCGCCTTTTTTCTTCTGCTTGCCAATTCGTCGTCTTTTTTGATGATTTCCTTATTCAACGCGTCGATCCAAGACAGAAGAAGGTAAGTCGCAGCAACAGTGACTAGGTCCGCTCCAGCGACTGCAGCAAAAAGATTGAGGCACAGGTGGAAAACGGACACTGATGAACAAGCTCATTTTTCTCGTTCTGTTAGTCGTCGTTGTATCGCTAGCAATCGGCGTCGCCGGTTGCGCCTCGAACACGCCAGCTACGAATCCGACAGTGTCCGCGACCCCAAGCGCGGGGGTTGCCACGAATACTACCACGGTGTCCTCCGTGCCGACGAGCATAAACGGACACGACTACACCTACTACCACACGCTCAACGAACATTCAACCTGCAGGCTATGCCACGTAGATATGTAGTATGTCGACATCAGCGGCCGGTCACGTCTCACATTCAGCGGCTTCTGCCCTCATCAATCGGCGTTTCAAACGGCCTGGAAGGCATTTGACGTAGCCCCCGTGGAGAATAAGATGCACTGCTGCGGGCGCAAATGAATAGTCTCCGAGATAAGTGAGAACGTCGGCCCACGTATGCCGAGCAATGCCTAGAAACGCCTGCTGGCTACACCGCGCCCCAGTTCCGTAATTCGCTGCCGCAAGGTGTAAAGAGCCAAATGACAATCCTCGTTATGGCAGCGAGACGAAGAATGGAAAAAAACGCTCGTATCAACTATTCCGTTCAGTTTTGCCTTTTTCACACAGGCGCCTGAAATGAAATCGTGATCTAGATAACGCAGCAAAAAAGAAGAACCTTTGTGAGGTCCCTTTACCCTTCAACCAGAAAACGCCATCCTAGCCCCCACATATACCCGAGTGGGCTACGTTTGCAGCACCGCTCGGTAATCCCGAGCCTTAGTACTTGTCAAGCAGGAGTTCTACTTCTTGCTCAAGTGTGAGACTTTCCAATGCTGCTAGCTCGGTCTTTTTCACTCCAATGTACGCGCGGGCAAGTTCTTTCCCAAGAGCAGCCAAGATGACCTGATCGCTTTCGAGGAGCTTAAGAGCTTGGTTCGCACTTGAGGGGAGGGGCGAGACGTTGAGCTTCTCACGCTCGCTCGGCGACAAGCTACCGGGATCGAATTGGATCGGCGCGCCTAGTTCTAAGCGTCTTTTGATCCCGTCCAGGCCAGCTGCAATTATCGCGCCCAAGGCAAGATATGGGTTTGAAGACGCATCCACCGTCTTAAGTTCAAAGTGCCTGATCATCTGGTCGCGGTCGACAACGACGCGAACAGCGGCCTCCTTGTTATTGAAGCCCCAACACTGGAATGCACCGCTCCAAGTGGATGGCTGGATTCTTCTGTATGAATTGGGGATCGGTGTGGTGAGTGCCATGATCGCTGGAAGGTGACTTACTATCCCTGCTATAAACTGGCTTGCGCGCTGCGACAGTCCGTAAGTGCTCCCTTCGTCTGAAAGAATGTTTGTTGAGTCGTGCCATAGACTCAGATGAAGATGACATCCATTGCCAGTTTTGTCTGGGAATATCTTAGGAAGAAATGATGCCCGCAAGCCGTGCTTATGTGCGACCGCCCGCACAGTTTCCCTGAATACTATTTGGTGGTCACTTGCTTGAAGTGCCGATGAGTACTTGACCGTGATCTCGTGCTGGCCCGGCCCCGACTCTGGATAATACTGCTCGACTGTGATTTCCTGCACAGTCAGCGCTTGGATAATGTCCTCAATAACCTCAGCGCTGATATCCATCGCATACGTTGACGCGAAGTTCGTGTTGTCGACAGGTTCGAGCTCTCCTAGCACACTTTTCAACAAGTAGAATTCGTTTTCAAATGCACCTTTGACTTCCAGACGCATTTCCTTCGCATTTGCAATCATCCTCTTCAGGAAGCTTCTCGGGCAGCAGGCCCAAGGCGCGCCGTCTTTCAACATGTCCCCCATAGCCCGAGATTGACCTGGGGCATATGGGAGTGAGACGATACTCGATAGATCTGCAGTTAAGTGAACCTCACCGACAGTACTCAGGCCGGCCCCTTCTGCAGGTATATCATACATAACCGGTAACGCTTGCATCGCCTCAGAAATGCCTACATACGCCTCTAACGCGGGAGTACTCTTGGCATCTAGGCACAAGCTCTTTGCCCGTATCAAGTTCGCATTATCGCACCACAGTATCCTAAGCATTGTAATATCCGATGGGACTCTCTGAAGGGCGATAGCACTCCCGTTCGGCAACAGATCATCTAGCTCGAACGACTTTTGGTCCATCTCGCAATTGTTATCCGCTTATTGACAAGTGTTTTTCGGCGCTTACGCGTCATTTTCACTTCTTCCAGCGGAGACAACACAAAGCATGTCTCTTATGGCTTTGGCCACGAATGACCTGATTCCTGCTCTGCAGCGGGTAGAGAAAGATGCAGAAGCATAATTCGCCACGTTCCGTTTCGCTTCTCATAGACGTTGGTCAAACGGCACGGAAGCGTTGTCGTTTTACCGTTCACAGTAGCCGCCAGCTGTATGTTTGCCGCTGACCATGCGACGTTCCCAGCTGCCGAGATACGCAGCCACTCTGTCGTTATCTTGATATTATCTGCTTGATCGAAGTCCCTTCGGAGACCGCGCTTAAGTTCTTCAGGCCCCAACCGTAGTTCATCAGCCCCGGTGCCTATCGCAATGACATCGGGATCACTTGTCCAAAGACCCATACACGCTTCAGGGTCCTTGCGAGTGTATTCTTCCCATAAGTTTTCAATAAGGGCTTTTATTTCTGCTTCTGTTTGCGCATCAGCTTTCATTCTATCACCTCGTTACTTGATGCGACATGCGCTATTAAAAGTGCCGAATCGAACCAGTCCAGCGAGTTCCGGTAGGCGAGCATGAACATAATTTCATCAGCCCTCGATCCAGGTTGATGACGAGATCAATCCTATAGTTCGAGTTCGCTTAACTGCTCAGCAGTCATAATGGGTAACTCTACTTACCGAGATGCAGTCGACCATTCTCGTCGCCGAGACTAAACTGAAAAATATTAATGAGGGCGATGCTTAATAAGTACTCATTGGAGGCGAT
>JBAXDW010000199.1:0-3155 GCA_037140755.1 Methanobacteriota archaeon | reverse complement strand
GCTCAGTATTATTGCTTGCGTAGCGTCAGGAACGTCTACGCCCTCGTCAAGCACTTTTGATGGGACTATCATGCGATACACACCGTCGTGAAAGTTGTCAAAGATCTCCCTGCGCTCAACTTTCGAGGTCGTATGTGTGATTGCAGGAATCAAGAACGTGCAAGCGATGCGGTCCACGAGCTTGTTGTGTTGCGTGAAGATGATCGTCTGATCACGAGGATGCTCGAGGAGGAGCTCTTTAAGCGCTTCCATTTTTGCGCGTGAGTTCAAAGCAATGTCTAACGCCCGATTCCGCGCCAAAAGCGCCTTTCGAGCCTCGGGATCCTGCGCGCTCCGCATAATGAATCGCGAGAAGTCGCGCGGCGTTCGCAGCGCGACATTCCGGCGCGCAAGGTAATTGGTGAATGTGGCATACTGCCGCTCGTACTCCGCTGCCTCGTCTGGCATCAAATCAACAAAGATATGAGCAACTTCGTAGCTTGAAAGGTGTTCCTCGGCGAGGTCCTGGACAGCAAGCTCGTAGACCTTGCCTCCAATGAGGCGTAGGAGCTCGCTGTGTAATCCATCTTCTCGTTCATAAGTTGCCGTTAGTCCAAGTCTCGCTGGCGAGAGAAACATTTCAGCGATGTGGCGATAACCTGCCGCCGGAAGGTGATGGACCTCGTCGAAGACTACGAGCCCGAATCGATTGCCAAGCTCCGCTGCGCGCAAATACGCTGAGTCGTAAGTGGAAACGGTGAGTGGCAAGAGTATACTGTCTCCACCGCCGTACGCGCCTATCTCGAGTTCAAATTCAGTCGCGAGCACGCGACGCCACTGTTCCATTAGATCAAGCGTAGGCACGACCACTAAAGCAGGAGTTTGTAGCTTGCCGATTGCCCCAACCGCGACAACCGTTTTTCCAGCGCCTGTTGGGAGGACAATCGTACCACGTTTTCCCGCTTGCATCCACGAGTCCAACGCGTCTCTTTGATAGTCACGTAGCACGGTACGTGGCTGCAAGTATGGGACGGGAAGCAGCTTACGCGCGTCATCTACGTAATCGACGTGACTATTTTCGAGGTAGTCTATAATATCTGCATAGTGCAATGCCAACGCTCTGTACGCACCTGAACGCGCGTCCCAATAGGCGTTCGGTACGCGTGCATCGCCTCGTATCAGCAACGTACCTTTGTCGTATTGAATGCGTAGCTGCAATTACGTCACCTGGGCTCTAGCTGGCGGCTTCGCTCGCCCCCTCCAGCCCCGAATTCTCGCGAAAGCAGCAACGTGCAGCTCTTTATCCATTCACCTCGCGCTTCGCGAGTGGTGCCTACGATCAGGCGCGTTGCTCCTGCTTCATTGCAGATTCCTCGCGCTTCGATAACCTCGCCTTCGTGGGCTTGACCTGCGTAGGTATGCGTATACGAAAGCACCTTATTCACTGCCTCATGCTCTATCTCATAAATAGCCGGGCTGTCAAACGCATAGCAAGCGTTGGTCACCTCGGCGCGGACGGTCGCAAACCCTTCGTCTACACCTCTCGGTTCAACGGCTATTTCATCAAACTCTCTTACAAACAACAGATCGAAGTACGTCTTTTCGATCAAACCACGGTTCCACTTTCTCTGTTCGTGCAGCACGAACTCTTCGAACGTCAGTTCCGGGGCACGCTTTTGGTATATCCGCTGCCACATATCACTATCTATCGGCGGCAACAATCCGCATTCTACGGCGTCACGCAACGCGGCCCGCCCACGCTCAAAGCTCGGCTTCCCGTAAAGAACAAAATCAACGTCAGACGACTCCGCTGCAAGCCCAATAAGTCTCGAACCCGTAACCCCCATGCAGCGACGACGAATGCCGTACCCTTCAAGAAGCTCCAAGATTTTCGAAACGTGTACGTCATCACACTGTTCGACGTATTGTTGGGGACGTTTCAGCTCTGCGACGTCCTCGTACGGAATCGCGTAGAGCCCATTTTGACATTTACCAGACTTTTGCGTTAGTTGCCGCGCCTCTTCGAAGCCGACTTTACGAAACCGCTTACCGTCCCGGCGCACTCTGTCGCCACTTTTGTCGGGTACATAGCGTAAGAGACCCTGGATAAATTTCGTATTATCGTAGGAAACAACCGCGAAAATCCAATCCTTCTTCGTGATAACAAAGTCTCTGATCCTTACAGTCTCGCTTACCGTCATACCGCAATCGGGTTATCACTTCAGCGTTATTAAGCTTCCTTGATTTCAGAAAGAGGATTGCCGCGAGAAAGCTGGCGGTGACCAAGTCCGGCACAATTTCCGATCGTTTTCAAGATAGTCGACTCAGACTGGTCGAAGAACGTCATAACTAACGGGACACGACCCGCTTGTTGCTGCTTTTGGCTTACAATATACATTTTTAGTTGGCTTACGGTTCTTCAGCGGGACTAGTCACTCCCTCAAGTTTGCGTGAAGCTGCCGGCGGTCTTATAGTGTTCGTCCCAGAGGTGTCGATCAAGTAAGAGCTAACGTATCTTATAGAGCAGAACAAGGCAGGCGACGGCCTCTTTCCTTCCTTCAGAGATGAAATATTGCCAGCGCGCTTTCGGCACTGGGGGTAGGTCGCAGAAGTGGTGGTGGGCATGCTCTAAAGCTTTCGACCGATTCAAATGAAGATGTCAATATCAATAATGGGCTTCATGCCGAGTGATTTAATCTTGTTCGGCTCGATTTGATTGGTTACTAGCCCGGATCGACGGTAATGATGTGTCCAGTCGCCAAGCGGGTTTCTGAGGCGCGCGAGTGAATGTTAAAAAGCTTTATATGTAAGAAGAAGCTGTGAAAAAGCTTTATACGTCAGAAGAAGCTGGCGTACTGATCTGGCGTTGAAGTGACACCTCTAAACGGCAGCTAAACACCCTGTATCTGCTGCTGAGCAATTCTACAATGAAATAGACAGCGATCAAGTTTGCTGACTGACGTTGCTAAAACGTGCCGAATTGTACGAAGTTGTACGTGCATAAGGACACAGTCATCGAGGCAAGAAGACAAACAACACAGCTACTCAGGGTACATTTGTGATAGAAAGTCAGGATAGGCTAACGATCCGTAAGTAGGTGAATAAATGCAATTACGAACATAATGGGTTGCAATCGCCCTCATTGTCCTCCTCCTGGGCTCAGTGGGAGTGGCGGG
>JBAXDW010000198.1:0-3220 GCA_037140755.1 Methanobacteriota archaeon | reverse complement strand
AGAAGTCGCGAAGAAAACCCAGGGAAAAGGATTGTTCGATGGATTGTTCGCAAACGTCCTGAAGTTTATTCCAAAGACGATGCCGGTGGCGACGATCGGAGTGTCACAGAATGCTTGGCAGTCGCTCGGAGTATCGGTGGTGGGCGGTTCTGACACCAATCGCTTACCCAGCAGTGATGTGGTGATGGCGGGGGTGGTGGGCGCTATGGAGATTCCACCAGTGTCCATAATTCCGATAACTCCAAAAACTCCGGTTATCCTAAAGGATATGCCGGCCGGGATACCCGTTGCGGGGACCAATGCGGTTGAGAAAGCTGTGCAGCCGGTAGCTCAGACGAAAGCTCCGGAAGTGGCGCCGTTAGCTCCGAAACCGGTCGAAGCGACACCCGCACCAACACCTGACAAAGAAGCTTTGTCAAAGCAAGTCCAGGAGCTCGAGGCACGGAACCGTAAGCTTGAAGAGACGGTGAGGAAACTCGAAGAAAAAATCGCCGAGATTGCTGCGGGGATTGCGGCAAATGCTCCGATCGAAGGCGTGGTCGGTGTTGGGGCCGGAGCCGTGATGAACCCCCCGGAAACTCCTAAAGTTCCGAAAGCTCCCACCACAACGGGTGAAGGAAGTGATCAGACGAGAATATCGGAAGCTCTTAAATTTTTTACCGAAAAGCGATTGCCCGAGATCGAGAATCTTATAATTCGTCAACAGGCGGAAGCGACAGTCGAAGAAGAAAAAGACAAGGAGAAGGAGAAAGAAGAAGAGGAAGAAACGGGGATGGAAGGATTAGGCGCCCTGTTCGGGTAGTCTTGACCCGCCGATAGCGCTTCCCGACGTCTTATGTGAGCCCCCTTTGTCCAGATACTCTATAGTTACGTTCGCGAGCTTTCCCACTCTTTTTTTGCTATGCGCCCAGCGGAGCAAGTCCTCACGGGTAAGAGACCTATCCGTTCGGATTGAATTCACCCAGCGAGCAGACGAGACGTCTGATTTCGAACTAATAGTCACTTGCGATAGCGATGATAATCGCAAGTTCAGCCTGTGAGTTAGATCTTAGCAATTCGTTGATCGTAATTCCATCAACTCCAACAACGACATTTGTTCGCCATTTGCGCACCCGTCCCTGATGCGTCGCGGAAGCGATAAAAAGCAGTTCTTAGTAACGCACAAAAAATATTACTAAGGTTTAACTAATGAAGAAGCCATAGGGGGGCAGAGATGGTGCTGAAAGACGCTGACGCTTTAATCATCACTGAAGCACTGGGTCGCTCGCCTAATGAAGTCGAAAGTGCAATATTCGAAAACCTCTGGTCAGAGCACTGCTCCTATCGAACGAGTAAGCCACTTTTACAGACAATGCCTACCCGCGGGAAAGCGGTCATTGTGGGCCCTGGTGACGATGCGGCCATCATTAAGTTAAGCGATGGACTGACTCTTGCGATCGCGATGGAGAGTCACAATCATCCGTCGTACGTTGATCCATACAACGGCGCTGCTACCGGCGTGGGAGGGATCGTTCGCGATATAATTTCAATGGGTTCCCAACCAATTGCTCTAATGGATTGCCTCTACTTTGGAAGTCTGGAAAAAGAGAAGAACCGGTACCTATTTGAGCACGTCGTCGAAGCAATTAGTGACTACGGCAATTGCATAGGCGTGCCCGTGGTCAACGGAGAGGTCCTCTTTCACCCAAGTTACGATGGAAACCCGCTCGTTAACGTGGTTTGCGTCGGGCTGACTCAAGCTGAGAGATATGTTACCGGGCGAGTAAAAAAACCAGGCAGTAAAATCGTTCTCATTGGGTCTTCTACTGGCCGCGACGGCCTTGGCGGAGCATCGTTTGCTTCGCGCGATCTCAGTGAAGAATCAGAAGCGTCTGATCGGCCTTCGGTCCAAATAGGCGACCCTTATACGGAAAAACTGCTCATCGATGCAACGCTCGAAGCAGTTAACCAAGGTTACGTTCTGGCGTGCCGCGATCTCGGCGCGGCTGGATTATCGGGCGCGTCGGCCGAGATGTGTTCAACATTTGGAGGGCGAATTACGCTCGATGCCATTCCTTTGCGAGAGGCCGGAATGACGCCGAGAGAGATACTGGTTTCAGAGTCACAAGAACGTATGGTGCTCGAGGTTTTGCCGGAACACGTTGACGATATGCTTGCCGTCGCCCGCAAGTACGATTTAAACGGTGCCGTAATCGGAGAAGTGATCGAAGAACAAAAGTATGTTGTTGAGTGGCAAGGAGCCGTAGTCGCTGACATACCGATAAAACTACTAACGGAAGGGGCGCCACTATGCACACCAGAGCCCCCAAGGGTATTGCCACATCAGGAATCGCCTGTGGTCCGCGGCGTAACGTTTCAAGAAAAAGCATTGCGTGTACTTTCCTCGCCGAACGTCGCGTCGAAAGAGTGGGTTTATAGACAATACGACCATGAGGTCCAAACGCGAACGATAGTTAAGCCAGGCGAAGGGGCGGCCGTCCTCTCGATCGACGCGCCTCGAGGTATCGCACTGTCTTCCGGCTGCAATCCTATGCAAGTGGCCGCAGATCCATTTAAAGGAGCAGCGGCAACTGTTTTTGAAAATGCAATGAATTTAGCAGTTAAAGGAGCAATGCCCGTCGCGTTTGTTAATTGTCTAAACTTCGGTAACCCGGAAAAGGAGGAGGTCTTCTACCAGCTTGAACAAGCGGTAGCAGGACTGTCTCACGCTGCACGTATCCTCGACACGCCTATCGTCGGTGGAAATGTCTCGCTCTACAACGAGAGCGAAGAGTTCCATACGGCTATCATTCCTACCCCTTCAATTGGAATGGTAGGAATTCTCAACGACGTATCTAAGTCCCCCTCAGCGTTTTTCAACAACGAAGGAGACGCCATAGTAATAGTAGGCAAAACGTATCCAGAATACGGAGGATCAGAGTTCGCTGAACTCTTTGGAACAGGTGGTATCGCCCCAAAACCACGAGCAGGGATTAAAACAACTATCGACGCGCTAGTGGAGGCCGTAGAAACAGGGAAGATCTCTGCTGCTAACGATATCGGACGGGGAGGCATTTTGAGTGCGCTTGCATATATGTGTGCGCGCTTTGGCGCGAAAGTTGACTTATCGAACTACCTAGCCGAAGAGAATGAACTATTTTCCGAGACAAACGGCAGAGCGATTTTGACCGTCGATCGTAGAGAACTTGACTCTATCTTGACCTTGCTTGACGCACGTGAC
>JBAXDW010000197.1:0-3275 GCA_037140755.1 Methanobacteriota archaeon | reverse complement strand
CGCAACCTAATTACAAATTTGTCGCGTATAATTGTACAGTACAAAACATCAATGCTTCAGATAGGCCGGTTGTTATCACGTATTTCTCGGCACAAGATACGCGAGGCAACTCATACAACTTTAGTAGTCTATCGGATGACCTTGTGATTAGCAACTTCAAGGGGTCGGCACATTCGCAGCCCGGAGATATACTTGGCGGCGTCATTGTCTTTGAAGTGCCACGAGATGCTTCGGTGTTATCTATAACCTACTTCGATGGCAGCACAAGAATTGTCAGTACTGTTTTGCCAGTGTAAACATTACGCGATATACCGTTCACAAGTCGCGGTAATTAGCCGCTTCTTATATTCTTCCTTCGTAATATCTGTGTTATCGTCGGCTTCGTACACCGAAATCGGAGCGCTTCTCAGAATTGGCGTGCTTTGTCTCGGTCTTGCGGGGATGAGTTCTAGAGCGGGCGTCCCCCTGATACGGTAACCTCGTTGACCACTTGTGAGATTAAATAGACTAACAATTTCGCCTATATCAGACGGAGGTCACTCTATTGTTGATTCTCGTGAACTATCTGCTTTCACTAGCAAAAAAAAGGTTTCTCTTGTCGTTAAAAATGGGACGTTAGTGCTTTTTCAGGAATAGTTTCATTGGGAATGGCTTGCCGTGCCCGGGGTAAACAATCTTGACGTCTTGACTTTCTAGTTTTTCTATACTGGCCTGCGCAGTGGGTATATCGTCTACGATGGAACTGGCCGCGGGTTGTTTCGCGTTTTCAAGCAGGTCGCCGCAAAACAGATCACCAGCAGATGTTAGGATGCTGATAGAGCCTTTAGAGTGTCCCGGTATTGAGATAACTTTAGCGTCGAATCCATATTCAGTAAGATCCGCCCCATCCCCGACAATCACGTCGGGTTGAAATCTGTCCGCTGTACCAAACCTGAAGAGCTTCGGAACCAGCGATCTGTAAAGACGATTGCCTTTTTTCCTGTTCCAGAACATATCGCCACGTTCAGCCATACCGACATCGTCAGCATGCATGGCGATCTTTGCTCCGAATTTTTGGCGGAGATATGCGGCGTTGCCGATGTGATCAAAATCGCCGTGGGTGATAACGATCAACGTGAGATGTCCTAGTTGACAACCTGCGCTGACTAGTTCTTTTTCAAGATCAGCGCGCTTGTTGGAACCCCCGTGTCGATCAGGATATAGTCATCGTGGGTTTTGATGAGATAACAGTTGACGCTGCCCAGTTTGAAGGGGAGCGATAAACTGATCGAGTTGACTTCTGCTGGCATGAGGCAGTCCTTTCGTGTCGTTCCTGTGCATTGCTATGGAAGAAGCTTCTCCCTTCTGATGAGTCTGCTTGAAAGGAGAAACAGCGCGATCGACAGGGCGGCGATGACGACGGCTTCGGCGAGATCCACCACCACAACGACGATAAAAGGCAAAAAATACGGGGTCATGTACGCGGGCAGCACCAGCAACGCCCCCAAGGCGAGGCCCAACGGCTGATTTGCCCCTGCCCTTTGCTTCTGCAATGAGCTGAACGCCATCATGGCCACCGTATCGAAAGAGACGACGGAGAGGGACAGTGCGGCGGCAAGGGCTGAGGCCTGGAGAGGAAATATCACGTCTCCTCTCAGAATCAATGCTACCGCAACATTAGCAACGGCCACCGCTATCATAAGAAGCAAGACGAGAATAACCCCCGCTTTCAGATAGCGCTTGAAGATGTCTCCTAGATTCATCCCGAGCGAGAGGAAATACTCGAGCACGCCGTTATTCTTGTCGTAGACGTAGAGCAAAAGGACAGGCGTTGTGAGCAACCCCGCAGCAAGTGCGGTCAGCCCGACGGAGAGAAGCGAGATTGGCATCCCGGCGTAGACGCCGCTACCGCCGGGCACTCCTCTTAGGAATGCGTTACCAATATTTGCTATGAGGATGGCTATCGACGAGAGGATTATCGCGAAGATGATGTACGATTTACTCAGAGCGAATCCTCTCTTAACGATGATTATTCCAGGATCATGCCCCAATTGGCGCACGACGCGGTTTGTCACGCTTTCACCGGTTGCGCCTCTTCGAACAGCTCTTGCAGCGGGTTTTCGAGCTGCCGCATCTCCGTTACCAGTACCCCGTTTTCGATGAGCGTCTTGAGGATACGTCCTGCCTCTTCGGGGCTCGAAACGGTCAGGACGTAGTAGCCCTGCTCTCCCCGCTCGGCGTCCACGAGATGTGAAATGTCCGTCGTAGCCTTAATCCCCACCCGGTATTCCTTCAGCTTTATGTTTGCGATCTGTTCGGTGAGCGCAATGGTGCCGTCCTTGATTAATATGAGATCCGTTCCGATGTCGCTCGCCTCGTACAGGTTATGCGTGGAGTACAGTACAATCCTATCCTTGCTCAGTTGGAGGAGAATGTCTCTAATCTCCTTCGAGTAGCCTGGGTCCAGGTTTGATGTGGGCTCGTCCATCAAGTAGAGGTCCCGCTCCCTGAGGAACACCTTCGCAACCGAGACTCTTTTCTTCTGGCCCTGCGAGAGATCAGAGACTTTCTTATCCCTAAGTCCCTCAAGGTGGAGCAGCGCGAGAACCTCGTCAGCGCTTCCTCCCTGCATGTTCGCGTAAAACGTGAGAGCGTTGTACACCGTCATCTCCTCCGGGATCGCGTTGTAGTGGGAGAGGTAGTTTATCCGCTTTCTGACGTTACGCGATGAGGTGACGTTTTCGCCATCAAACACGACGTCGCCTGAGAATGGCTCCAAAATGCCGGCGATTGTTCTAAACAGCGTCGTCTTCCCCGCGCCGTTTGGACCTAATACGACGTATATCGACGGCTCCTGTATCGTGAGATTTACGTCGCGCAAGACGGTTTCTTTGTTGTATCCCGCGTTCACGTTACGCAATTCTAAAGTGTGCACGTTCAAGACTCCTGAGGCGCTTCTTCTTACATCTTCTCGCGTCAAAGCGGCGAGGTTCTACAGCCAGACATTGGAATGTGGACGTCCGTTGCAGTTTGAAAGATAACAATGCTCCCGTTCAGCATATCCCTTTCTGTGTTGAATTCGATGCAGTAATGTGGTGGCTACGACGCATCCTCACACAGGTTCACGACAAAGCGGCGGACGGGAAGTCGCCCGTTCTCGTATTCAACGTTCGGCGATGCCAATCAATACTAAAGACGTTCAGAAAGTACTATTTAAAGCTAACCAAGTAATAAAGCCGTTTGCGGGCTTGTTTTTTTTTATAAAAAACGCTGAGCGCTGGATTGGCCGTTTCATA
>JBAXDW010000196.1:0-3300 GCA_037140755.1 Methanobacteriota archaeon | reverse complement strand
GACGACGCTAGGCAACTCGTCGAGTGCTTTCTTGTGATTTAACTGTCAACCGCCAGAGGATCTCTTGATCTCCTCGATCTGTTCGATCAAGATCTTTTCAATGGCGTCTAGCAGATACTCGAGCGAGGGGCTCCTGACTGTGAATTTTCTCGGAACCCCTTTATAGGTCACGACGTCGCCTGTATCAATTGAAATCATCGGTTCTCGTACGACAAGCCTTCCTTTGAACTCGTCTTTGTTGATTTTTTCAATTTGGAGGTCCCACATTTTTTCATCGATTTCTTGTTCGATTTCTTGCGCCAGATGCTTCGCCTTGTGAGTTAAAAACGAAATTTTTTGGTTAACTAGGTATTCATCGTGTAAGGACAACGCCACTGACATAGTACTGCCATTGTTCCAGAACTATTAAACACTTCTTCAGTCTTTTCAGAGCTCGCAGAGATATGCTTGCCCTCACAATCCCCGCATACTTTATATCGCTACGTTTTCAATTAGTCTGTAATGCTCATCAGGGGAAACGTGTGGAAATACGGTGACAATATCAACACTGATTTGATAATACCTGGCAAGTATTTGAGAACAACTGACGTCAGTATTTTCGCAGAACACGCAATGGAGGGAATTGATAAGGACTTTTCACCTCGTACCGGAGACGTAATAGTCGCCGGAAAGAACTTTGGCTGTGGGTCGTCGCGAGAGCAAGCGGCTCTTGCGCTCAAGCACGCCAAGATCGGATGCGTCGTCGCGAGATCGTTCGGTCGAATCTTTTTCAGAAATGCAATCAATGTGGGCTTACCCATAGTCGAAGCTGACGCTTTTGATTTTGTCGACAAGGGAGATGAGATTGAAGTAGATTTATCCGCGGGGCTAGTAAAAACGCGCACTAGAGTCGTACAAGGTTCAAAGCTTCCCAAATTCTTGCAGGAGATCCTCGAAGATGGTGGGTTAGTAGAGCATAGAAAGAGACATCTGCGCAGTCCCAGCTCGGAGATAGCTGATCTTAAGCAGGTCTAGGCGTGTGATTATGCAGCTTTCCCTTCGAAAGATATGAAAATTGCCGTTGCTCAAGGAGATGGAGTCGGGCAGGAGGTCATACCGCCATGTCTCGAGATTCTGAATCTGCTGTTGAAGGGTCCAGAATTCATTGATCTAGACATAGGCTACGCCAAATGGGCCAGAGAAGGCGCGCCGATAACTGATTCAGACATCGACTTAATCAAACAGGCCGATTGTATGCTCTTAGGGGCTGTAACAACAGCTCCTGGGAGCAGCGTCGTCGTCCGACTGAGAAGAGCATTTGATCTTTTTGCGAATATTCGGCCGTTTCGATCTTATGATCTAACCCCACATGCATTGAACCTGACAATAATAAGAGAGAACTTAGAGGGATTATACGCCGGCATAGAAGAAGTTTCAGGCGACGTCGCAGTCACGAAGCGTGTGATTACTCGCTACAATACAGAGAGACTGGCATCCTTCGCCAGCACCTTACAGAACGTAAAAAAAATTACGATAGTTCATAAGGCAAATGTGCTTAAATCAGATGTCTTCTTTCGAGATGTCTGTATACGTGTCCTGCACGAGCACCACGTCTATTACGATGAGATGTACGTCGACGCCGCCGCATATAACCTCATAAAACACCCTGAGATGTTTGATCACATCTTGACATCGAACTTATTTGGTGATATCCTGTCGGATGAGGCTGCTGCACTTACTGGTGGCCTCGGCCTTTGTCCAAGTGCTAACATCGGGCCCAACTATGCAATTTTTGAGCCAATACATGGATCGGCACCCAACATCGCTGGGCGTGGCATAGCAAATCCAGTCGGGGCAATACTGAGTGTTAGGATGCTCCTTGAATGGGCCGGCGAATATAGCAAAGCTATACAAGTGGATACCTCGGTCAAGAAGACAATTGAAAAAGGCGTGATGACTCCCGATCTAGGTGGTACGAGCTCAACAGAAGAAGTGACACGTGAAATAATGCGTAATCTATGATGCTAACATGATTTTTCCTGAACACTGTATGCACGTTGCCGTCAGAGACTGCGACGATCAAACGTCTCGACCAACAGTTGGGGAGCAAATCTATTTCTCCTCACGCTATCTCGTGTTGTTTTTGCAAGGAAAAGCTGCAATTTACAAAGTTATTTCAGATGGAGACGGACTGATACGATCTATATCGACGGTCAGCAAGATTGCAGGCTTTACCGAGACTTTTGTGTACAAACAAAAGGTCGATATCTTCAACAGAAGCAGGTTAATCAAGATAGCAACCCGATTGTGTGAACCACCTATAAGAGCCGTTATCTTTCAAGGATTTGATCTTCATTGGACGTTCGTTGATGATCCAGACTTAAACAGCGTTACAGAGATCGAAGTCTTTGACATATCTCCCCCTGACCCACCATATCTCGTCACGCTTGTCAAGAAACTCGACAACGCCGGCATTTTTGGAGATCTGTCCGTGCGGTTTAAGCCGGTCGTGCAAGATCTAAGGAGACTTAACGCGGGTACCATATTTCCTTGTTCGGCGTCAGGCATAGGATCATACCATCTCAACAGGCCCAACGTTCGAATTGGAGAGGGTTCGGTGCTTGTGGGATGTGACATTTCAAGACAAGTGCTCGAGGAACGATTTCATGGGTCAAATTTCGAACACGAGAATATCTGTCCAACGAAAACCATTAGACCGTTGAAGCCTTTTATCGCAAAATGTTGCAGGTCAGCAAGAGTTGGACCCATCGAACTTTCTGGATTAAAAGGTTACATCGTTCATTGGGGTGCAAACCCGTATGAAGTCGTCTCTGCTATTAGGGACCTCGTAAACGCGATACGCTAACGGTGTCGATGAGGAGCTACCCAACCTATCTGCTAGGAAAAATGCGGAGGGAGGGATTCGAACCCACGAATGCCTTCGCAACAGGATATCTCAAACAACGGTTCTTAAGTCCTGCGCCTTTGACCTGGCTTGGCTACCTCCGCCGTATGTTGACTAACGCACGAACATATAAAAGCTTATTTTGCCAGCTAGTCTGTCGCGAGACGTCGACCTTCCTTGAGAGCCGTACTTAATACGCCCGCCCAAGGGGCACTCGATCCAACGCTAAAACGCCGTCAAAGGTGACGTTGAACTGTTCTTCGCCGCTGTGATGCAGCTCTTGAACTGCTGCTCGCCACATCTGACAGTTCCATTTTTTGTAGAGGCTTCGATCCACAATTCTAACAGAGCGAGAAATCACGTGACTACTCCCCCAGCTCTCGCAAGGGGCTTCTATCGGTTTTACGAACAGACGC
>JBAXDW010000195.1:0-3314 GCA_037140755.1 Methanobacteriota archaeon | reverse complement strand
CCGTTGACGCGCTTGGCGGCATAACCGATCAACGAGCGGTTACCCCTCTCGTTGGAGCATTAGAGGACGAAAACGAGCGTGTACGCTTGAGCGCTATAGCAGCGCTCAAGAGGCACGAGGCGTTCGATCCCCTCTCCAATGCACTGCACGCGAAGGACAACGGGGTGCGCCGAGCCGCAGCCGAAGCCCTCGGCCAACTCGGAGATCCTCGCGCCGTGCCACCGCTCATAGAGACTTTAGATGACGATGACCCGCGCGTCCGAATTGCCGCTGTTGAGGGACTAACGCAGCTCGGCGTAGCGTCGACAGACCCCTTGATCCTGACTTTACAATCGACGAATAAAAACACACGCAGAGCTGCGGCTGAAGCCCTCGGTAAGCTCGGCAACCCGCGTGCCGTTTCGCCGCTTATAGCCGTCCTGAAGGACCAAGACTGGCACGTAAGCTTAGCAGCAGCGTGTGCACTCAAGCAGTTTAACGATCTGCGCTCATTAGAACCGTTCATGGAAGTTCTGAGGGGCGGACCGGCAGACGTCCGACGGGTTGCAGCCGAAGCCCTCGGCCAGCTCGGAAACCCCCGCGCCGTCGAACCGCTTATACGCGCGTTATATGCCGAAAATAGTGACGTTAGACGGGTTGCAGCCGAAGCCCTCGGCCAGCTCGGAAACCCCCGCGCGGTGCACCCACTCATCAAAGCGCTGGCCGACAGATACAAAAACGTGCGCGAAGCTGCTGCTTTGGCACTCGGACAACTCAGCAACGCGCAAGCGGTAGAGCCCCTCATAAAAGCTCTAGACGATCCGTACAGCGATGTTCGAGAAGCTGCTGCTTTGGCACTCGGACAACTGGGCGACCCTCGTGCGTTGAATGCCCTTAACCAAGCGCTCAATGATGATAGTCAGCGCGTGCAAAAAGCTGCTGCACGCGCTTTTAAGGATATAACCAACAAATCCCGCCCTGACAAACACAAGATTACGATAACTTGAGATAGCCTCTGAAGAGTGAGGCGAACGTTATTCCCCACTCTTTTCAGGAGGGGGGCGCTGCCCGAGATCGATTTTGAGTAGCGCAGCTAAGAGAGAGCAGCGCTGGAGGACCAACGGAAGTTCTTGCGAACGATTTTAGAGTGCAAGTTTCGGGCTTAGGATTGTTTTAATCGGAACAGGCGCCGTGCACGGCAGTTTGAAAACCTATTGGGCTTTTAAAAAGCCTAGATTATATAAAAACTATTTAATAATGACTTACGTTTATGTATCACTGGGGAATCGTAAATAGCTCCTGCTTTTAGGTTTGTGCACGTGAGCGATACCCATCTTGGATATCGTCAGTATGGTTTGAGCGAGCGTCTCGAAGATTGGAGCAGCGCCGCTCGTGAGAGTATTGATTACGCCATTCGGAACGAGGTTGATTGTGTCGTTCACAGCGGCGATTTGTTCAATTCCAATAAAGTAGATCACACTTCATTAATCAACGCTATAGAGATGCTAAGAGCGCTGAAGGCCGCAGAAATTCCCTTTTTTGTTATTGACGGCAACCATGATAGGCGTAAAGGTTCTCAGACGCACACCGCGCTCGACGTATTGCAGCGCTTAGATCTCTGCCATTATCTAGCCCCGGTGGGGAGAACCATTGAGGGTGCGATTAGCGAGATAAAGGGCACGCGGATCGTCGGGCTCGGCTATCACGGCGCATATCTTAGGTCTCGGCTGGGCGATTTCTACGAGCAGATGCCCGAAGGGGAAAACATCGTCCTGCTCCACGCTGGTGTTACCCAATATGCGGAAGGGGGGCGCCCGGAGATCACGCCAGATGAGCTAGAGCTAATACACCCCAAGACGGCTTACCTCGCACTCGGGCATTATCATAATAAGTTTCGTATCGACGATTGGATATTCAATCCTGGCAGCCCGGAGTATTATCGATTCTCCGATTATGGCATTGGGCGCTGTTTCTACGATGTCACCATCCAAAATGGGGCCCCTCACGTTCTTGAAGTCAAAGTTCGCGGCGTTCGGCGAATGGTGAGTATTTCGGCTGACCATCCGGGCGACAACTATTCTTTGCTAGGTGTTGTGGAAGCGTTGCTGGACGAAACCGAGCTGGGGGCTCCCGTTTCGGGATCGCTGTTGCGCGTGATTCTCAACGGCGAGCTGCAGAATCCTCCTAACCTCTCTGAGCTCAAACAGTTTATAGAAGAGCGATACGAGCCCCTCTACTGCTCCATCCTTGATAATACTGTAAGCGCAGATGACGTGCTTTTGGAGACGCCATGCACCATTGATGACCTGGAAATGAAAATGTTCGAAGGAAGCTTCGTCCGGTACAACGAACAAGCTCCAGACGTTGCGACATTTGCTCGTTCCGTCCTTCGCGAAATAATAGAAAGCCAGTTGACGAACACGGATGAAGCTGAACCTATTGCCCGACACGTCTCTCGCTTCAGGAGGGACCACCTATGAAACTGGAAAGCCTTAGGCTTGTCAACATAAGGGCGTTTGAAGATTCGGGCGAGATCCAGTTTCAAGACGGCACTATTTCAGTATATGGCGAAAACGGCGTCGGCAAGAGCACCATTGTCAACAGCATCGGCCGGGCGATCTTCGGCTGGGAGGGGGAAGGCGTCCGGCAAGCAACAATACATTATGGAGGTGAGAGGCACAAGCAAGGGGCTACTGAATACCTTTTGCGCAAAGGAGCTGTCGAAGGGTCTATAGACGTCACGTTCTCGCACAAGGGACACCTCTACCGCGTAAAAAACGTGCTGTCGCGCAAGGCTCAGAGTTGGGAGTTGTACATAGACGAGAAACAGGCAGATTTGTACGGAAAGCAAGAGATTCACGAACGCATTCGCGATGAGCTTGGCATCTCTGAAACTCACGCAACGACAACTGAAAGCTTATTTAGCGACGTCATCTGTGTGCTGCAGGGGCAGGTAGTGAACGAATTTGAGTTCACTTCACAAAAAAGAAAAGACCATTTTGACAAAGTTCTCGGTTTATACAGCTATAGACAGGCGTACAGCGATTCAGTCCACGTCAAGAACAACTTCAAAGGTAAGATCGGCCGCGCCGAATCTGACGCGCGAGTGATAGATGCCGAGATAGTCCATCTAAGAGGACTTGTCGAGCGCCTGCGCGCGAGCGAAGGAGAGCTAAGTGAGCTAAAACAGTCGCTAGGGGTAGTAGAAGCGAAACTGTCGTCGGTGGAAAATCAGAAGCAAACCCAAGAATCTCGCCGTGCAGCACTTGAAAGTCTCAAAACGGAGCTCAATGCAACCGACTCAAAGGCGGAAGACCTCGCGAAGATAGCTGATG
>JBAXDW010000194.1:0-3314 GCA_037140755.1 Methanobacteriota archaeon | reverse complement strand
AGAACTCAACGGGGCCCGGGAGGAAGCTATTGAAAAGGAAAATGAAACCTCAAACAGTTCGACGTTTGGCTCTAGTCGCCATGCTGGCGATTGTAATGGTGGTCGGAGTTACAATGGTCAACGTAGGTCCTGGTGAAGAACGATACGTTTACAGAACGCTGTTGGAATCAAGTGGTATACGGGAAGTATACCACGTCTTTGGAGAATATGACTTTGTTGTTATTATTGAAGTCGAGGGACTTACTGCATTGAACAACACAGTTGATAATATACGGGATATCAAAGGAGTGACGACGACTCACACCATCGTTGGCGCGGAACTGTGATCTGGAGAACATTAGATGGCTGAAAACATCGCGGAGAAGCTTGCCCAGAAACAGCGCGAGATTAGCATAGCGGAGTTCTTTGAGAAAAATCGTCACATCCTTGGTTTCGACTCGTCGACTCGAAGCCTTATAACAAGTGTTAAAGAAGCGGTTGATAACGCATTAGATGCCTGCGAAGAGAGCGGTGTGCTGCCCGACATTCTGATTGAAATTCAGAAAGTTGATAGAGACAACTATCGCGTTATCGTCGAAGATAACGGCCCAGGCGTCGTGAAAGAACAGATACCTCGCGTTTTCGGAAAGCTTCTATACGGCTCTCGATTTCACGCCCTAAAACAGAGCAGAGGGCAGCAAGGCATAGGAATCTCCGCGGTCGTGTTATATGCGCAACTGACAACTGGGCGGCCCACCGCAGTATACTCAAAAACAGGAAAGAATGAAGACGCTCATTATTACGAGCTCGTTATCAATACCAAGACTAATGAACCTGAAATATTGATGGAAAAAATAGTGCCGTGGGACCGACCTCATGGGACCAGAATTGAGGTCGAGGTGCAAGGCACATACGTCCGCGCACGCAAGCAATCAATCTACGGTTACGCGAAATCGACTGCTATAGTAAATCCGCATGCCAGATTGACGTTGGTTGAGCCGAACGGAGACACTGAAGTGTTTGAGCGAGTTACGGAGATCTTGCCAATCGAACCATGTGAGATATTGCCGCACCCTGAGGGCATTGAACTAGGCACTTTGATCAGGATGTTACGGTATACGGAAAGAAGACGATTAACCTCATTCTTGACAAACGAATTCACGCGGATTGGACACAAGACCGCAAAAGGAATATGTGCAAAAGCTGGAATCGACCCTGATGTGAACCCCAATGACCTTTCACGCGATCAAGCAAAGCGCTTGCTTGAGGCATTCAAGACCGTCAGAATCATTGCGCCTTCAACTGAATGTCTCTCCCCTATAACGGAAGAGCTCATCAGGAAAGGGCTCGAAAAAGAATACGACGTTGACTTTATCGCGACGACCACACGTGACGCCTCGGTGCATACTGGGAACCCATTCATCGTCGAAGCAGGCATTGCTTATGGAGGCAGCTTGCCAAAGGAAGAGAGGATAGACATCCTGCGATTCGCAAACCGAGTTCCCTTGTTGTATCAACAAGGGGGGTGCGCCAGCACCCACGCCGTAGAGAAGATTAACTGGAGGAACTATGAACTGCAGCAACCAGGCGGGAGCGGCATCCCACAAGGCCCAATCGTCGTCCTTACACACGTCGCTTCAACAAATGTTCCTTTCACGTCTGAGTCGAAAGAAGCGATCGCAGATATACCGGAGATAGTTGACGAAATAGAACTTGCAGTCCGAGACGTCGCACGTGGCCTCAAAAACTACCTGGCAAAGCAAAAAATCCTTGCAAAGAGAAAAGAAAAAGAGGAGATAATAGAGAGAGTCCTTCCTAAACTTGCCGAGAAGGTATCGCAGGTAGCAGGAGCCCCCCAACCTAATATTCAACCCATCGTGGCTAAAATAATGGGGAACGTGCTCGTTCAAAAGACGGCCGAGCAGAGCGATACTGCGTGCACAGTGACGATCCGCATCAAGAACTTTTCAGAGAGTCTTAAAGAGTTCAAGCTGCATGAAGTCTCTCCTGTGGAGATCGAAGACTCGACCCCCAAACCAAGAGTATCGAGTTTTGATGGCCAATTCGACAACATGTGGAAAGTATCAATCAAGCCTAATACAGAAAAGAAGGTCAGATATACGGTTAAGTCAGAGGAATCTGCAAATACAAGTCCTTTGGTTGAGGGGATACTCGTAGAGATGGTCACAGGGGCAAACGCGCTCCCCAAGAAGCGAGCTAGTGAGTGAGGTTAAGCATGAACGCTAAAAAAGATCTCTTAAAAACAAAGAAAGAAAAAGACAGCTTGACTAAACAAAGGCTCTTGAAAATCATCGAAACCATCTACGATCAGTTTACGACAGAACAGATTCCACAATTGATGATCCCCACACGAACGAAATCGAACATTGAGTTCAACGAAGAATCAGAAGTTTGGGTCTATGGTGACCGAGAGAGCGCAAGGAGCTGCAAGACGGTACGAGGAGCTTATAGCCTCCTCAAGTCGAGCTACACGATCGAATTCCTAAAAAAACAGCTAGACGAGAACCGCTCGTCAACACTCAGAGAGCTTTACTATATCTCCGAAGGTTGGAAACTGGCAAAGTTTAGAGAGCAACCTGAGTCTGACAGAATGATCGAGGATCTTGAGATTATAACTGAACTACAGCGCGAAAACTTTCATGTGCGACCTGAAGAAAACGGCGCTACTATTTTTGGTCCGATTCGAATCAAAGAAAACGTTGAAAGACGCGGGCAAGTGTCCGAACGCGTCATTCACTGCGTTGATGATGTCGGGGAGGGGGGGTACCAAATCCCATACAACGTTGACAACCTAGATTTTGTCGAACACGACGCTAAGTTTATTATCGCCATCGAAACCGGTGGAATGCGGGATAGGCTCATCGAAAATGGCTTCGATACAGACTATGATACAATTATCGTACACCTGAAAGGCCAGCCTGCGAGAAGCACGCGGCGCCTTTTAAAAAGGATGAACGAGCGGTTAAAGCTACCTGTCGTCGTTTTTACAGACGGAGATCCCTGGTCGTACAGGATATTCGCCTCCGTCGCTTACGGCTCTATAAAGAGCGCACATATGTCTGAATACATGGCAACCCCCGCAGCCCAGTTCATTGGAGTGCGCCCGAGCGACATCGTCAATTACGATCTGCCCACCGATAAACTGTCTGATCAGGACACGCGAGCTCTACAATCAGAGCTTACTGACCCACGTTTTGCAACTGATTTCTGGAAGGAGGAGATCAATCTCCAACTCGAACTGAAGAAAAAGTCTGAACAACAGGCGTTCGCAAGTCGAGGTTTAGACTACGTAACTGACGTGTACCTTCCCGAAA
>JBAXDW010000193.1:0-3330 GCA_037140755.1 Methanobacteriota archaeon | reverse complement strand
TCCTCGCCTACGTGTCCATCGACACGGCCTTTCGCATCGACGCCGTCACCTTCGCCGCGTCGGCCGCCGCCCTCATGCTCATGCGTTACCGGGCGCCGGTGCGCGCGGCGGCGGAGCAGGCCGCACACTCCTTCTGGCACGAGCTCCGCGAGGGCCTGAGCTTTCTCCGCCACCACCACGCCCTGCTCATGAACACGCTCATGGTGGTGGCCTTCGTCGCCGGCCTCGGCGCCAGCTACCCGCTGACCTTTCTGCTGGCGGTGAACGTGCTGCACGCCGGCACGCAGGCGTTCGGCGTCTTCGAGGCGGTCATCGGCGCCGGCTACCTGGCCGGCTCCCTGGCGCTGGCTACGCTCGCGACGCGCGTGCCCAAGGGACTGGCTATGGCCATCGGCTGGGCGGCGATGGGCGTGAGCCTGATCGTCGTCGCCGTCACCACCGGCGTGTGGCAGGCCTGCATCCCGTTCGCGCTGTTCGGCCTTGCCAACGCCGTGGCGCTCATCGCCCTGGACACCTGGCTGCAGGACGTCATCCCCGAGCATCTGCGCGGCCGCGTATTCGGCGCGCGTTTCACGCTCACGCAGGGCACCTACGCGCTCTCGGTGCTCGTTGGCGGGGCGCTGGCCGGAGTGTTTGACGTGCGCGCCCTCCTCATCGTTGCCGGGGTGCTCATGGCCATCCCCGGCATCGCCGCGCTGTTCGTGCGCGACATCCGCGACGCCTGAGCGGAGTGGCCTGAGGGGCGTAGCGCACGGAGACGGTGGCCGGTGGTGTCACGGGTACATGCCGCGCAGCCGCAGTCCTACCTCGACGAGCTCTGCCACCGGCTCTGGCCGCCGTGACCAACGCCTCGACCTCTTCCGCCGTATTATACGCCCCGAATGACGCCCGTACGGTTCCATTGATGCCAAGAGACTCCAAGGCGGGCATGGCGCAGTGGTACCCACTCCTCGTACAAATCGTGCTCGTCTCATCGAGGATCATCGAAACGTCGTGAGGGTTCAACTGTCCGATGTTGAAAGGAACCACGCCCGCGCGGTCCTTTGGCCCGTAGACCATCACATTGTCAATTTCGGCGAGTTTTTGAGCGGCGACTCGCGCTAGCGTTTCAACGTGTTTCTCGACGTTCGCAACGCCAAGTGCAGTCACGTATTCAACGGATCGCCCGAGGCCGATAACGCCCGGCATATTAGGGGTGCCTGCTTCGAAACGGGCAGGGGGTTCAAGTAGTTCATATTCGCAACCTCGTACCCATTCAACTGCTCCACCGCCTAACGTTGTCGGCTGAAGCCCTGCAGGGTCCCGCAGGACCAAGATACCCGTCCCTTGTGGGCCGAGCAACCCCTTGTGCCCGGGCACCGCAAGATAGTCGCAGAGCAAGTCTTTTTCGGACAAACGAATGTGGCCAGCAGACTGGGCTGCATCTATCAGCACCGGTATGTCGTTTTTGCGTCCAATCTTAATGATACGACTTATGTCCTGGACAGAGCCAAAGACGTTAGAAACGTGGGAGATCGTGATGAGTTTGGTTCTGTCTGTGATTGCCTTTTCAATCCGAGCTGGATCGATCACGCCTTCTTGATTCGATTCAACCAAGTCGAGCACGACGCCTCGCTTCCTGAGAGACACCCACGGCAGGTAATTCGAATGGTGCTCGATCATTGACGTTATGACGTGGTCTCCAGGCGCCCACTCTTGACCGAGCGCGACAATGTTGATGCTTTCCGTCGTGTTCTTCGTGAAGATTACGTTCCTAGGCTCGCACGAAAAAAACTCAGCTACGATTTCGCGGCTATTTTCGTAGTGCTCGGTTGTCTGCCGGGCAAGTCGGTGCGCGCCTCTCCCGTAATTACCCGCATAGTTGAAGAAGTACTCGTTTATTGCCTCAACCGCGGGTTTTGGAGTTTGGCTCGTAGAAGCGTTATCTAGATATATGACGTGATCAAGAACTGGGAAATCCTTCCGTATCGCGTAAACATCGTACATCGGGTGTACTTAGTAAGTGAGCGGAATAGCTTTTGCGGTGAGGGGATATGCAGACCTTACGGTCTCAGTTTGACACGCTGTACGCCTCAGTGGTTAAGCGGCAATCTCAAGTAGCGAACCGTTCACTATACATCTCATGCAGAAAAACCCCGCGCTCACCGTTGACGCCATCATCTTGAAAGACGGTGAAATTGTATTGATTCAGCGGAAGGGGGAACCGTTTCAAGAACAATACGCGCTGCCCGGCGGGTTTGTGGAATACGGTGAGACCGTTGAAGCTGCGCTCAGGCGCGAAGTCTTCGAGGAGACAGGACTTGTCGTCGAGGTAAGATCGCTCGTGGGCGTCTATTCGGACCCGCGTCGTGACCCGCGCGGACATATCGTGTCTGTCGCATTTACAGCTGCGATCGTCGGGGGCGTGTTAGCTGGCGATTCTGACGCGGCGAAAGCGATGCTTTGGGATATCACGAAGTTGCCACCGCTGGCGTTTGACCACGGACAGATCGTGCAGGATGCGCTTCGACCTCGCTAGCGTCCTTCTATGCCGTCCTTTATTAATGGTGCGACACTGACGACACTCTCAGTCTTTTCAATTGTGTCGGTCGCTATAATGCTATCGACTCCTGCGCGGTACAAGCGAAGCCGCGCGTTCAGAGAGAGCACGGGATGGATACACGCGATGTGTACCTGCCGCGCCCCCTGTCCCCGCAACAGCTTGATGGCTTCGGCCATGGTGCCCCCCGTTGAAATCATGTCGTCTACGACGATGATGTCGCGCGCGTCAACGTCCACCGTCTTTGGTTGCATTTCGACGTGCTCAGGCGTAACTCGCTTCTTAACTAGAACGTCGAACTCGCAACTCATAGCCTGGGAAACGTCGCTTACTAACAAGGTGGCGCCCTCATCCGGAGCTATCAACAGCGGCGACGTGAACTCCATGTTTTTCAAATGCGTACCGATAAGACGCGCTGCTGAAAGATTCACCGCTTTTTTACCACTTCTGAGCTGAAAATAATCGAGAGAAGCGGGATCGTGGATATTGACGACGTAAGTTTCGTCTGCATCAATCGTTTGAGCGATGGCGCGCGCGCTAATCGGTTCTCCGAGCTTGAATCGCTTGTCTTGCCGGGAATAACCAAAATACGGTATGACTACCCTCAAATAGCCATCAGAGGCAGCGTCGATGAGCTGGAGAAGGTAGACAATATCGTCATTAGTCGTGGTGCTCTGAACAACGAGCGTGTCGCCGTCGAGTTCCTCTGCAATTCGTAAATAAAGCTCCCCGTCGGGAAACTGCTTGAATTCGACGATGGCCAGTTCGCACCCGATCTCTTTTGCAACGCG
>JBAXDW010000192.1:0-3364 GCA_037140755.1 Methanobacteriota archaeon | reverse complement strand
CAGGAACTCATACTGGCAACGCAACGAAGAATTCAACCAATGCAAACAACGGGACGGTTGTGAATACACAAGGGTCTCTGCCGTTGCCGCTTTTCATCACGACTGGTATCATCAGCGGCGTAAACCCGTGTGTATTCTCTGTGCTCATATTTCTGATGGGGACTATCGCCCTTACAGGGTCACGTAAGCGAGCCCTCGCCATCGGGGTGACTTACATTGCAACGGTGTTTGTGGTGTTTTTCCTTACGGCGCTTGCTGTCGTACAGTTTGTTCGAATCATTGGTGCTCAGAACCTACAACTGACCAAGACTTTGATTGGCATCTTTCTCTTAATCGTCGGTATCGTTTCGATCAAGGACTTCTTTTGGTATAACCGCTGGTTCAGCTTCAAGATACCGACGTTCACGAAACATAGCATTAGCTATCTCGGAAAAACCGGGTCTTTTATTGCAATAATAGGGCTCGGCGTAATCGCAACAATTGCCGCTTTGCCGTGCACTATCGGTCCGTTCACATATTTTTCGACGACGTACTTAACTAGCATGACTGCGATGCAGAACAACCTCTACACTGCCCTCTTCTCGTTTGCATTCGTCATACCAATGATCATCGTTTTCATAGCGATATACGCGGTGAAGGTGGGTACAGACAGGGCTGAAGAATGGAGAATGAAGTCAGCGCGATATATGAGGCTTATAGCTGGGCTTCTAATGGTCACGTTCGGGCTCCTGCTCGTCTTTGGGGTGTTCTGAGGTCAGTCATTTGAGCAGCTTTGATTGTCCAGCACTTCCTGAGCGTGAGTTTGCTAGTTTGAACGCATATTCTTTGCTCAAAGTAACCGCGTAAGCGAGATTGTCTCGGTCAGCGACAACGATTATGTATGTGATATAATCGGATACAGATGGGGATTAAGAGAGAGATGGAAGAAATCGCCTATTATCCGACGGATCGAAAGGAGCAACATAAGAGACGGGCTCTACAAGGCGATCTCCTCAAGCTTACCGTCGCTATTGTTGCCGAGTTGTTTATTTTTCTTATCTGGTTTGACGGGCCACCAAGAGAGCGATACGAAATCCTGGTCCACATAGCGCTGCCCATTTGCATCGTGCTGCCGATCGTCAACTATCGTTACCTGGTCTTGGTGCCGTTCATAACTTTCCTCCCCGACGTTGCACGAGCGATTGGCATTGATATTTCACATTCCTTGGTTATCTTGCCGTTTGTCTTCCTTGCGGCGTTCGTGCCTTTTGTACGTCGACCGAAGACTGCACTTATCGCGGGTTACGCAGCTACCGCTATCTGGGCGAGTCATTTCATTATCGACGCACGTAAATATACGACTATTCAGAACGTTGGAGGATATCCGTGGAGCGATCTAGTGCTTTATGCACTCCTTTTAACCGTACTAGGCTTTTTACTTGTGCAGGTCTTGCATTTCGGCGATGCCAATTTCAAGGGGGGCGGCTATAGATCTGGAGACAATAGTTTAAGCAATCGGGTTAGCAGTGAGCCTCCGACAGCTGTTCATCGCCTGGGCGATAATGTGTCAAGCGCTATCACAAAGCCGCAGCGATCTAGAAGTATAGAGGTGACTGCACCTGAAGGGACCTCTGAAAAATCCGGAGTCAAAAAAACGAGAGATCCTTCTAGTTTATCTGACTATGGGCTGCAATTCGATTCTGATGGGTTTGTTGTCGGGGATGTGACCTCAAAAAAGGCGTTGAGGAGCAAGATAAGGGGCAAGAAAGGCTCATAGATGCTATTTTTCATAGCCAGCAGTCACGCGGGAGCAGCAATAATACTATTACTTTGGTATGACTGCAAAACCACGTGTGAAGCCCAAAAGAACTGCCCCCATTCCTTCGATCCACACAACCATCTAAGTTAACGTTTCGATCATATGTTTGCAGTCGATCGACCCTGAAGGCTGAATCGTAAAATCGGTTGCCCGCGGCGTGAAAGCATAAGTTTGTCGTTTCGCTACGCTCTCGAGTCGTCCAAAGGTCGCTACGCCCGTATAATAGTCCCTACGTTGTGTCCTTCCAGTGCCTTTGTGACGTTGCCTCTGACAAGGCCGTTGACTATTCTGATTGCTTTGACATTGACTGCAAGGGGCAGCAGCTCTACCGCGGTCCACTCCAGCACGAGATCTTCAAGATTCATCTGAAGCAATTCTTCTGCCGAGATCTCGGGTATGAGCTCCGCATCAGGATGTGTTCGAGGGTTCTCGGTGTAGAGCCCGGTCACGTCCTTGACGAGAATGCAATTCTTCGCGCCAAGCACGTCGGCCATGAGAAGCGCGCCTGTGTCGGTTCGGTGGGGAGGAATCCTCCCGATCTTTGGCGGGTGTTCGTACAGGCCGTAGGGGGGCGTGCCGTGAATGACCGGCAATACACCTAGGTGAAACAGCATCGGCAAATCGAGCAGTTCTTCGCGTTTCACCCGGACGCCGTTGTACTTCGAAAAGAGAATGGCGAGCATAATGGCGTTCTGTTCGCTCACTTTTCCCGCAAGCTCAGCAAGGATTCCCGTCGGCATACCAAGATCGACGCCCACATCGAGCACGTGGCGCACACGCGCCCCGCCGCCCGTGACGATCAGGAGCTGTTTTGTGCGGGAGGCCTCACCGATTTCGTCGATGAGCGGGAGGACAACGTCCTTCCCGTAGTCGATCGCTCCGTGCCCGCCAAGCTTAATCACGTTGAGCTCAGGCAGCATACGCAGCGACTCGTCTTTTGCAAGCCCCTCTAAGAATGTGCGTCGCACGAGGGTTTCGTCCCTCATACCTGATTCCAATCCGAGTCTTCGTGGCATATGTTCTCCTTCGACGGTTTTTTTATACCTCCACAATGATAAAGGTAACATAAACAGTTGATATACCACCTGTTAATATAACATAAGGAAACACTAAGCTGGTATACCAACTGTTTGTGTCACCGGAGGAAACACAATGAAGATATACGTTAGAGAGCGGCTTAGGGTAGGAAAGGGGGTGAAACAGCCCCGGTTTCGGGTTGTCGCTGTTTCGGGCAAGGAGCTGCACCTGTACGCGGCCCATCTGAGGAAGACGGAACTTGAACAAATCGCAAAAGACGTGGGGGCCGACATCGTCTACTTGGAGCCTGTGCCTGAGGACTTGAAAAGGGGGGGTCTTGGTAATTTCGATCCGCGTGGGCCGCTTCTCAAATAAGGACACGTATTACTCACCGGCTCAAAGGAATTGGGAGTTGACTAAGATGAAGATTATACCGATATTGCTTTGCGCATTGTTGAGTGCGCTCGTCGTTACCACATGTGGCTGCACGACTACGCAAAACACCAAAAACACTAAGCTCACTGTTTTTGCATCAGCATCGCTTACCGG